>DAOWID010000174.1 GCA_030641115.1 Planctomycetota bacterium
TCCTTGGGGCAGACAAAACGATGGCTACTATATCGAACGACAAAACAACGAGACGAATATTTGTGAGCCGAGTGATTGTAGTGAGTGGGTTGTGTGCCTTGCTTACATTGGGTAGCGCCCGAGCAATGCCCGAATCCGTTGCAGCAGAGCCCACGTCGAGCCGTGATGAACGGATGAAGTGGTGGCGGGAGGCGAGATTTGGGATGTTTGTTCACTGGGGTTTGTATGCGGTGCCAGCCGGTAAGTGGAGGGGCAAGAAGGTCCCAGGCATCGGTGAATGGATAATGAACAACGCCAAGATTCCCATCCCGGAATACGAACCGCTCGCCAAGCGATTCAACCCGGTCAAGTTCAACGCCGACGAATGGGTACGCATTGCCAAGAATGCAGGAATGAAGTACATCGTCATTACAAGTAAGCATCATGATGGCTTCTGCCTGTGGGATTCAAAGGTTAGCGACTATGACATAATGGACGCTACACCCTTCAAGCGTGACATTCTCAAGGAATTGTCCGAGGCGTGCAAGAGACAAGGGGTCAGACTGTGTTTCTATCACTCGATAATGGACTGGCATCATCCGGATGCGCAAGGGCCTTTTCATCCAAACTACAACGACACGACTCGATCAAATCCGAATTTCGCCCGATATGTTGAAGATTATATGAAGCCGCAACTCGAAGAGCTGATAACGAATTACGGCCCTCTTGGCGTGCTGTGGTTTGATGGCGAATGGATTAAGGATTGGACCGAGCCACAGGGCAAAAAGCTGTACAAATATGTCAGAAGCCTTCAGCCGGACATCATCGTCAATAACCGCGTGGGCAAGGGCCGAAAAGGTATGCAAGGGCTAACCGAAGAGGGTTATTTCAGGGGAGACTTCGGCACGCCGGAGCAAGAGATTCCAGCGACAGGTTTGCCGGGCGTTGACTGGGAGACCTGCATGACGATGAACGACACCTGGGGTTTCAAGTCCTACGATGATAACTGGAAGTCAACCGAGGGTCTGCTTCGCAAGCTCGTAGACATAGCAAGCAAAGGCGGTAACTTCCTGCTCAACGTCGGGCCTACCGCCCAGGGTCTTATTCCTCAGCCCAGCGTCGAACGTTTGGCAGCGATGGGTAAATGGATGGCCAAGAATAGCGAAAGCATCTATGGCACTACCGCAAGCCCATTTGAGATCTCGCCCTGGGGCCGATGCACCACGAAGCCGGGCAAACTGTATCTGCACGTATTCGATTGGCCGCAGAATGGCGAGCTGGAGGTGCCGGTGTTGGGAAGGAGAGTCAAGAGAGCATATCTATTGGCTCAAAAGCAGCGCGGTGATTTACTCTTAGGGATTGACGATGCGGGCAACCTCGTCATCACGATACCTCGAAAGGTCCCCGATCGGATCAACACGGTTATCGTGGTGGAGATCGAAGGTGAAGGAAGCGTTGTCCCGCGCCCTGCAGAGCAGGTTGAAGATGGCTCGATTACGTTGAAGGCTGCCGAAGCAATCGTTCACGGACACGCGGCCAGATACGAATCCGCCGGGGGCAAGGACAACATAGGATACTGGACGGACCCCGAGGACTACGTGACATGGGGCTTCAAGGTGACCGTGCCAGGAACTTTCGGTGTCGAGATCACTTATGCGTGTGCCAACGGTGTTGGCGGCAGTGAATACACGGTTGCTGTTGCCGAGCAGAAACTTGACGGGACAGTCAGTGACACCGGCGACTGGGTTAAATTTACTACACGCAAGCTCGGAACAGTTAAAATCGCGAAGACCGGCACATATACGCTGTCAGTCAAACCAAAGACGATGCCCCATAGTGCTGTGATGAACCTGAAGTCGGTGACACTGATGCCAGTCGAGAGATAAAAGAATAATCGTACGAATTTTCTGCTTAGGTGTAAGTAAGAAGTTAAGAACTGGAACAAGATAGTAAAGGAGTGAGATATGACACTTAGACCCTTGGATGACAGAGTTGTGATAAAGCAGTCAGAGGCCGAGGAGAAGACCGCTGGCGGTATCTTTTTGCCCGACGCTGCGCAAGAGAAGCCACAGATCGGTAAAATAATTGCCATCGGGCCGGGCAAACTGCTCGATGACGGCAAACGAAGCAAGATGTCCGTCAAGAAGAACGACAAGGTTATCTACGGAAAATACATAGGAAACGAAGTCGAAATTGACGGGGATAAATACGTAGTTCTGCGTGAAAGTGAACTGCTTGGAATAGTCGAGAAGTAAATTGGCCAGATCAATAGGAAGCAGCACGGATCCCGGCGTGCCGGGACAAATTAAACTTTTTAGAGGGAACAAAAATGGCAAAACAATTGATGTTCGATGATATAGCACGAACCGACCTTAAGGACGGCCTGAAAGAACTGGCAGCCGCAGTTAAGGTAACTCTGGGACCGACGGGCAAGAATGTGATTCTAGAGAAGAGCTGGGGTTCTCCCAAAGTGACAAAGGACGGGGTCTCTGTCAGCAAAGAGATCGAATTGCCACAGCCATTCAAAAACATGGGCGCCAAGATGGTCAACGAGGTGGCCAGCAAGACATCCGATGTTGTCGGCGATGGAACAACTACCTCAATCGTACTGGCAGAAGCGATCTATCTGGAGGGGCTGAAGCACGTGACTGCGGGCGCGAATCCGATGGCTTTACATCGTGGGATCAGTAAAGCTGCTGAAACAGTCACTGAATTCATCAAGTCGGAGAGCATGCCCGTGAAAGGCCACGACGATATTGCAAAGGTGGCGACTATTAGTGCAAACAACGACCCAGAGGTCGGCGAGATTCTGGCTGACGCGATCGATAACGTCGGCAAAGAGGGTGTTATTGAGGTCGAAGAAGGCAAAGGAATAGAGAACGAGCTGAGCGTCGTGGAAGGCATGCAGTTCGAGAAGGGCTACATATCGCCCTACTTTATTACTGACGCCGAGACTCTCGAATCCGTTCTTGAAGACGCCTATATCCTGCTGCACGAAAAGAAGCTATCCAATGTTCGGGAAATCATCCCGCTGCTGGAACAAGTAGCCCAGGTCGGCAGGCCGTTATTGATTATTGCAGAAGACATCGAGGGAGAAGCATTGGCAGCACTGGTTATCAACCGTCTGCAAGGTGTATTAAGAGTTTGCGCCGTCAAGGCTCCCGGCTTCGGTGACCGCAGAAAGGCAATGTTAGCTGACATAGGCATCTCGACGGCGGGACAGGTGATTACCGAGGACTTAGGCATCAAGCTGGAAAGTCTTGAGCTTTCACAATTGGGCCAGGCCAAGAAGATCGTCGTGGACAAGGATGCAACCACGATAATCGAAGGGGCCGGCAAAAAGAAAGACATTACGGCCCGTTGTGACCAAATCCGCGCCCAGATCGAGAAGACAACGAGCGACTACGACCGCGAAAAATTGCAGGAACGGCTGGCAAAACTGACCGGCGGCGTTGCAGTTATCAAAGCCGGCGCGGCGACCGAAACGGAAATGAAGGAACGCAAGGACCTGCTGGAAGACGCACTCCACGCCACAAGAGCTGCAACCGAGGAAGGCGTTGTGATAGGCGGCGGGGTTATATTCCTGCGTGCCATCGGCGAAGTAGAAAAAGCCAGAGCAAAGGCCAGAGGCGATGAGAAGATCGGGTTCGATATTGTCACGAAGGCTCTGAAATTACCGACAATGCAGATCGCAGATAACTCCGGTGACCAAGGCGACGTGGTAGTAGCCAAACTGCTCGAAAAACTTCAAAAGGACAAGCGGATAGGCTATGACGCCAACAGCGCCGAGTTCGTCGATATGTTCAAAGCTGGAATTATCGACCCTGCGAAGGTGGCCAGAACCGCACTGCAAATGGCGGCCTCCGTGGCGGGACTAATGCTTACCACCAATGTGTTAGTGACAGAGCTGAAAGACAAAGATGAAGACGAAGAGCCGATCCCAGGCTCGGTGAGATAAATCTCGGATTGCGTATCGCTTTAACGCAATACGCGATACGCAGGACGCAATACGAGAATATGGCCAAACGCGATTATTACGAAGTTCTGGGGGTAGGCAAGGGTGCCTCCAACGACAACATAAAACGCGCATACCGTCGCATGGCGATGAAGTATCATCCTGATAAGAACCCGGGTGACAAGGGGGCGGAGGCCAAGTTCAAAGAATGCGCGGAGGCGTATGAGGTCTTGAGCGACCCTGAGAAGCGCCGGCGCTATGATCAGTTCGGACATGAAGGTCTTCGTGGAATTGGGATGCGCGACTACTCGCACATGAAGTGGCAAGACATCGGGAGTATCTTCGAAGACATCTTCGGATTCGACGATTTCTTCAGAGACATCTTCGGAGCGCGAGGCCGAGGGACATCGCGGCGAGCCGGGCCCACACGTGGATATGATCTGGAAACCGGCGTCGAACTAACGCTTAACGATATTGCCAAAGGCATTGAAAAGACAATCGAATTCACGCGCCAGGATAGGTGCAGTGAATGCGGCGGGAGCGGCTCTGCCAAAGGGAGCAAACCGGGTCGATGCACGACATGCGGCGGTACGGGCCAAGTTGCAAGAGGGGGCGGCTTTTTCCAAATGGTTTCAACTTGCCCTCAGTGCAGAGGCAGCGGACAGGTCATTACCAACCCCTGCAAGAAATGCAAAGGCCACGGCAGAGTGCCCAAAAAAAGAAGCGTCAATATCAAAATCCCGCCTGGTGTCCGCGAAGGCCAGGGTATAAGAGTAGCTGGTGAAGGTGAACCCGGCCGAGGCGGCGGACCATACGGTAACCTCTATTGCTATGTGAGAGTAAAGCCGCACGAATTCCTGCAGCGCGATGGAAGCAACCTTATCGCAGTTGTCCCGATAAGCTTCACACAGGCTGCTCTGGGAGCAATGATCGATGTGCCAAGCCTAAATGGCACAAGAGGCCTGAAAATCCCAGCCGGTACTCAATATGGCAGCGTCTTTAGAATAAAGGGTCAGGGCCTGCCGGATATGCGAACACGGCGAACGGGTGACGAGCTCGTGCATATTGCTGTCGAAACTCCAACGAGACTCAACACAAAACAGGAAGAACTGCTAAGAGAATTCGCCAAAACGGAGAATAAGGCCGTCTCGCCACAATCGAAGCGTTTTTTTGAGAGACTAAAGAAATATTTCGGTAACAATCGATGAGACTAAACAAGTCAAAAAAACCAAAAGACGAAAGACGGTCCAAGCAGGAGAGAATTGAGCTGAAAGAGTTTTACGAACTGCTTGACGGCTTGCTGCCGCAAAAGAATGAGCTTCTGCGTGACACGCTCCAGAAGAATAGGAAAGACTTGGAGGACACATTGGCGCGGAAGGAAGATGGTAGCGATTACCTATTAGAGTTGGAAAAAGGTAAGAACAATTGCCTGCGAGAATTGCTACAAATCTTTGTTGACCAGTATCAACGTGTCAGTGCCGACTACGCAAACTTCCAAAAACGAGCCCCCAAGCAAATTGCCGACACTATAGTGTATGAAAAGGAAAAGATAATAAAGACACTTCTGCCAGCTCTGGATAATTTCGAATCCGCCTTAGGCGGACTCCAGAAGGCACACTCAGGCAAAGAGGGCGACACCCTGGTCAAGGGCGTCCAGATCATCTACGACCAGATGCTCGATATCTTCAAATCACACGGGGTAGAGCAAATAAAGGCAACGGGTGAGAAGTTTGACCCGGCTTTACACCAAGCGATGATGCAGCGGGCTGAGCCTGAGCAGGAAGAAGAAACTGTGCTCGAAGAGTATCAAAAAGGTTACAAGCTCAATGGCCGAGTCATCCGGCCAAGCAAAGTGATTGTCAATAAGCTGCCCTCAGAGCAATCCGCTGTACGGCGGGAACAGGACGAACAAAAGCCACAAGAGGAGAGTATAGATTTGCAGGAGCAGACGACGGATGAAGGGCAGATATCAAGTACGGAGTGATCACCGTGCCGACTTATGAATATATGTGTGCAAATTGTGGGAACGAGTTCGAGCAGTTCCAGGGTATAAAGGCCAGACCTATCCGCCGATGCCCACGATGCGGCAAGAGTGCTCTGAAACGGCTGATCGGCGTTGGTGCGGGCGTGATTTTCAAAGGGTCTGGCTTCTATCAAACCGATTATAGAAGCGAGAACTATAAGAAGGCCGAGAAAAGCGAGAAAGAGACAGCCGACACCGGCACTAAAGAAAAGAAAAGTGAAGCCAAAGATTCAAAATCCAGCGAAAAAGCCGAGCCCGGCACCAAAGACAAAAAAAAATCAGCGTAAGGTTGTAGTTCCTGCAAACGCAGGTATCCATAGAATATAAAAATCGCCTCATCAGCACCGCAAAAACCGTCTTCCACACCGTCTGATTAACCGTGTCCTTTCGGCAGGCCTGAAAAAAATCTGAATTTATCAAGGGGCGTCGGTCCTTTGGAGCATATCCTGGTAATTCCAAGGCATCCAACTATCGGGGTCTGAGGACAGCTCGTTGGCGTGCTTCTGCAGTTGGGTCAGATAGTCGAAGGGGTTGGCCTTGTTCAGTTCGCAGGTGTGAATCAGGCTCATGAATAGGTCTCCCACGCGGGCGCCATTCTGCGTCTTGTAAAAGTAGGCGTTCTTGCGATGCAGGATCGCCTTCTTCAAAGCCTGTTCACAAATATTGTTGTCGAGCGGTGCTCCGGGGTGCCTGAGGAAGAGGGTCA
>DAOWID010000412.1 GCA_030641115.1 Planctomycetota bacterium
AACCGTCCTGGCGCTATCAAGAGTGCTGATTTAGACACCTAACTGCGAAAGTTGGGCTAAGTAAAGAACAGAGGTAAAAACCCGGCAATCTCAAATCTGAAATCTGAAATTCTATATTTCTCCGACCCATCTCTTTGCAAAACCCTACGGGAGATACGAAAAGACCTCAATGAAAGGCAGAAGTAAGTATGGGGTCCCAAATACCTCAAAACCCATGAAAGAAAGATATGTTATCCCAAAGCGACTTGTTCTTCAAATATTTCTCCTTCAACAAGGCGACCATGCCATACCGGATGGCCATGCTGAACAAGAACGAAGTATACTTTGCACGCCGTTCGAGTTTTAACGATCCCTTTGACTCAAGAGTTCGCCCCGTTTTTGAAGGCAGCCAGGAGGAATGGAAAACATGGTATGCAGGCGTGCTCGTCCGACGTCGTCCCGACTTGTCTAAGCAAGAACGGCTCCGACTGGTCGAAGATATGATCAGAAATGAACGGTTCAAGAGTGTTCCTGATTGGGTGGGGCGCGATTATCCGGACAGGGCTGGTATCTTCTGCATGTCCAGATGCCACGATCACCTGCTCATGTGGGCGCACTATGCAGAAAGTCATACAGGTCTTTGTCTAGCCTTTGACGCAAACAACGAGTTTTTTGGGCGTGCCCAACCAATCGAGTATGCAAAGCCTTATCCACACGTCAGCTATCTGCATGCATCGCAAGATGTGCTAACAACAGCCATGCTACTGACAAAAGCGGATGTATGGGCATATGAAGAGGAGTGGCGCATCATAGATCACAAGAATGGACCTGGTCTGTATACGTTCCCAGCGGATTCCCTGAAAGCAGTGATTCTCGGCTGTAGAATGCCGACCCAGAGCAAACACTTGGTGCAGCAGTGGTGCAACGTGAGGAAGCCGCGCCCCAGGATTTTTCAGGAGCAGATAGCCGATAGGCAATTTGCGCTCGACTTCAAGGAAGTAACGACGGCTGGCAGCCACTGAGCGAATACAGTCAGCGAAGTGGATGGTATTTCTCTTAAAACAATGGCCAGGTTTCTTTGTCAATTCTGACTGGTTCGTCAACACTATAAGAGCAGTCTCTTGACTTCTGCGGCCTGTTGTTTTAAGATGTATGGTGGATAGCTGGGCTATTTCCGAATATTTTGTAAGTCGATGGTGCGATTATGAACAGAGTATATACGGCTGTGACCAAGCAGGACAATGCCTGGTGGATCGGATGGATTGAAGAAGTACCCGGGGTAAACTGCCAGGAACGCACACATGAGCAGTTGCTGGAAACTCTCAAGGTGACGCTGAAAGAGGCCCTCGAGTTTAATCGGCGGGACGCCCTATCCGCTGTGGGGACCGATTTTCGCGAAGAGCAAATAGCGATATGAAAAGGAAGGAACTGATCCGCCATCTTCGCTCTCAAGGCTGTGAATTCATCAGAGAAGGGGCAAAACATTCCTGGTGGTATAATCCATCGTTAAACAAGAGATCGGCCGTTCCGAGGCACAATGAAATTGTAGATGTTCTGGCAAGGAAGATATGTAAGGACCTTGGAGTACCGCCGGCAAAATAGCCACCTACGTTTGAGCCTGCTTGTGATCGCGGAGCGGGAACCCCGGCGCGCTGAGCAGAGCTAAGAGAGAATAATGAAAGAGATACCGCCAGCCCCGTAAGGGCTCCTGTGCAGCAACGGCCAAAACGCAAAGGTCACACACATTCCGACCCGCTATCCCCTATACCCTATCCGCTATTCCTTCCAACCATCCACTATCAACAATCCGTGTCCATTCGTGTCAATTAGTGGCTCACCAAATTGATTATTGATTATTTCTCTGCGTCCTCTGTGCCCTCTGTGGCCCAAAAATCCGTGTCCATCCCCGTTCATCCTGTCCAAGTTAAAGCCCATAGACAGCATAAGACGAGCGGTCTCTCAGTTGGAAGCCTTTGCCGCGGTGAAGAACGATATGAATAAAGCGACCGCTGTCACTACAGCCAACAAGCCAAGCAAAAAACTTATCTTTCGATGACGAATTTCTTTGAAGATAAGGCTGAGCGTTGACATCTATCTTCCCACCTCGGTTTGAATTAAGTCGAGAGATTCACTTCAGGGTTTCATCCGGGACAAAGGCCATGGAAGTCTGCAGTGGAAAACCGCAAGTGCAGCCTGAGCTGGCCTCAGGAATAAGCACTAGCCCACCCGCAGGGATGATGTTGATCCAGCAGCCGGGCCGCGTGACACTATTGAGCCGACTTGGCCCACCTTCTGGGCCTAAGTCGTACATCCAGGGGTTGGCGCCCCGCCAGAACAAGCACTGTGCTGAAGCCGACACGCCACCGCAGCCATGTCCCCGGCGATCAAACTTCCATCCCTCAATTTTTTCACCCGTTTTCAGCGTATAAGCATAAGGCCAGGCATAGACTGTTTCATCAATAATCGTTGGATGACGGTTGTATTCGCCGTGACCACCATCTTTTGCGAGCCCACTGTCATGACTCACGCTCCATATAGGTTGTCCCAACCGGGCATCGAAAGCGTCATAGTGGTAGCGAATAGAATCTCCAACAAGCCTCGATCCGCTTAGTAGCAGTACATCTTTGGCATAATTCAGATAAACAGGTTCCTCAAAATTGCTCACATCTATCTTCTTTTGATACACGATGTCCCCAGTTCGTGCATCCAGAGCAACCAGATACTGGTCACCACCGTCGAACAGCGTTTTCACTGGCATACGACCAACCTTCTCAGCCAAGGCCTTTGGACTGTGCGTCTCGACAAAGTACATACGTCCACCACCGACTGTAATAGTTGTGTTCAAGATAAGACCATCTCTATATTTCCAGAGTAGCTTGCCACTGTTCTTATCCATCGCGAACAAGTAATCACTCACAACAAGTTTCATGTTTCTGTACCACAGCGATTTGTCGGCTGCGTAGCTCGTCTCCGTATAAGAAGCCCCTTTCCTGCGACCACTTCCAAACAGCACATTGCCCTTATAAGCGATATAACCCCATTCGCGAGGCTCGCTTCTGATCAGTTGTGGCATTGGGTGCGCCAGGCGACGCTGGCCGGTGCGGACATCGAAGCCGTAGCATTTGTCCTCGGCGACCACGTACAAGAATTGCTCGTCCAGAGCCATATTGCTATTGTCGAGAAATACGCCAAGGCGCCGTGAGTTAGGAATCTCAACGTCCCACAGAATCGTCCCATTATAAGCATCCACGGCAAAGATAATACAATCGCCCGGCACAAAAACTCGGCCATCCTTGAAAAGCGGCGGCACGTTGCGATGATGGCGGTCAATCATGCGTCCCGGCCCCGGCCGACCAAACCACTGGATTGCCATCTTGCCTTTGACCAGCTTGTCTTTACTGCAGGCGCTATTGCCCGGCTCCGCGTGCGTATGCGTCCACTCCCCCGCGCCCGGCAGCTCCCCTCGTCGCGCTAATCCCCAGGCGACCTTATCACCCTTAGTCACTTTCCAGCCTTTGATAGAGTTCTTGCCCCATCTCCTAAGATTACCCTTGCCTTGCTTGCTGACCGGCTGAGCCAAGGCAACAACGCCACCGCAAGGCCGAAGCACTCTGAAAACTTCCTCTGCTGAAGCAGGAAGTTTGCCGGTGCGAAGTGCTTCGTCTGAGACTATCAGGTTGGCAAAGTACCTCGTGTAGGGTAGTTGCGAGCAAGATCCCTGATGAACGACAACTCTCCCGCACAGCCCCGCTCTATCAAGGGCCTGTCGTGCGGCAGCGACTATAGTGGCATCCTTCTCCACACCAATGATTTTCAAATCGGTTCGCCGGGCCAATTCGTATGCCAGCCGCCCTTCGCCACTGTCAAGGACCAAACAGTAGCCCTTGACAACGCCCGTTCGCTGCACAATCTGCTCCGCCGCTTCGGCATATAGCTCGGTCAGCCCATCCCGCGGATAGGGGTTGACATGTACTCGTGGCGTCACTACCTTGCTGTTGCCTCTTACGTCGCTTCTGAAACAGTGTATTCGTCCTTCATCTGTGCTAACGTACAAACCGCCGTTGACTACGCTCAAGCCGTGCGCTTCCCCCGTTACAGGCGCACTCCAAATCTGCCTGCCATCCTTAGTACTCAGTGCTGCGATGTTATTCTCACCTCCCACGAAAAGAACGTTACCTGCCATGATCATCGAATACGGATATTCACACGCGACCGTCCACAAGTAGCAATCCTTCAGTTGATTTGAAAGCTGGCCAAGTTTGGCCTTGATATTGCGCAGATTTTGCTGCAGTTCTTTCGCTTGGGACGTGTTTTTATCCAGCTTCTTAAGTTGTCCTTCGATTTTTCTGTACTGCCCACTGAGGTTATTCCTTTCTCTCGACAGCGTAAGATACCGACCGCGGTCAAAAGCCGAGACGTTGTCCTCTGATTGCATAT
Organism: Planctomycetota bacterium; assembly: GCA_030641115.1. GTDB lineage: Bacteria > Planctomycetota > Phycisphaerae > Sedimentisphaerales > Anaerobacaceae > DAOWID01. The sequence continues at coordinate 4,417 of DAOWID010000412.1, forward strand.
ACGCCGTTGAGCCGTTTACTAACATCCGCAGGCCACCGAACGTTGCGATTCGCTCCTTTGTTTTCACGTCACCTGCACTAAGTTCCTTTGGGCCACGGCCGGGGCCGGTCACAAGCACATCCTCTGTCAATAGCGTATATGTTCCACCCGCGCTGGGTAATTGTCCCTGAAGACTTCCGTCGGAACGCGCGAATATCGCCGGGCTTGTTCGCCCTGTGGGCACATACAACCGCTCATCTGAGGCCAGTATATAGCCCTGTGGTGAAATATCCACTTTCTGCTTCCATTTCACCGAGCCGTCGTCTGTGCTGAGTGCAAACAAATATGCCCCCTGAATCGGAAACAAACCCGCTGCAAAATATACCTTCCCTTTGTCCACTGCCAATCCGCAGCGTACCGGCCACAACGATATCATTCTCCCGTTACCTGGTATCATACGGTTCTGGTCAGCCACCTCATACTTCCATACGAGTGAGCCGTCACCGGCGGAAAGGCAGTAGAGACAACCATCATCGGAACCAACATACACTCTGCCGGCGACGACCGTCGGCGCCAGCCGAACAGGCCCCTCCGTGAAGAAAGCCCAGCGTTGCTGCCCGGTCACTGCGTCCAGCGCATACACTTTGTCATCGGTAGATGAACCAAAGTAAAGCGTATCGCCTGCTCCAACTATATGAAATACTTGGTCATAAGTTACCGTTGATCTTAGATTGAAGTGATGGTGCCAGAAATCCTGTTTTGCCGGTTCCGGCCAGGCGGGCTTCGGCGCATGTGTTGCCATATATACCCAAGACTCCTTCAACGGCAGCTCCAGACGCTCACTGGTGACACCACTTCTCTGATTGTCATGGCCGAACGCAGGCCAATTGTCAGCCCCGACCAATCCATATACGACAAAAACCACTGAGCAGAAAACAGATACAACAATAAGTCTGTTCATTTCCTTTTCGCCCTTACAAGGACTACAACTCCAGCAACTAAGACCAATGCAGATAATCCGATCAGAATACATATCACGTAGCGCAGCGAATCCGCCAGACGGAAGGCGGACTCGGCTAAGGGTTCAGGTGCCGAAACAGGCTCCGCTGTATTCGGCTCCGCCGTTAGGCGTCCTGTGGAGGGCGCTGCGGCATGTTCAACCAGATCAGGCAAAATTTCGTTGACATCATTAGGAGACTCAGGTTCTATGACCAGCTCCTGGTACCCAAAGGGCGTCCTCGGATAAGAAGAATAGCCCCTTCCTATTATCCAGCTCATCTCGCTCTTGATCATCGGGTTCTCAGGGTCAAATCCCAAATTCTCTGCTATCTGTGCTTGCAGCTTCTCATCCCATCTGGCAGGCAGCATCGTACCCTGCAACCATCTGTAGTCAAATCCACATTCACAGTCGGCACCAATCACGAAAAGGACACTGGCCAGGTTGTATTCCGTTATCTCTTCACCCTTAAAAAGCGGACCAATCCACCGAGCCCTTCCATAAAGCACCACCGCATGTGCCTCGGTTACCTTTTCAGCCTCCAGCCCCAGGCTCCAAAGTAAGACCTTCTCCTTCGAAAAGGACTCCGGGTCTAAGGCTATAAGCACAGGAGGATTCGCGATAGGTTTAGGCATCATTTCCATTTCGGCACTTACTTGCTCAACGGCCGCAGCGCAAGCTTGCTGTGCCTTGTCATTCTCCTCGGCATTAGGTCCTTTGATCAACAGCACTATTCCGTAAGCCTTGATGACCTGCTGCATGATTTCTTCTCGCTTTGGCGACGAGAGAATATCGCCAAGCCCTGACCGCAGCGTATCCTTGAAAGATTTGCCGGGTGCTCTCAGGGCCACCGGTAGCGACTGTCCGTCAGGCGAGACAAGAACCGCAGCGGGCAATTCTCGCAAAGCCCATTTGTCAAGAAGTTGCATCGCCGGATGGTTCTTCTGTTGAACCGTGTCAATTATTTCAACTCTGATGTTGCTGTCTACGAGGTTGGCATCCGATATTTCTTTGAAGCTGGGAACAACGTCTGCGGGCGTATCCTGGCTGACGTAGCCGTACAAAACGTACGGCTCAATACCAAGGTCAACGAAGCCGGTCTCACGAACGTTATATCTGCAGGCAGACGCTACTTGAGTTAGTACACTGCCCCAGAGACAAATAGCCAAGACTAATCTACGATGTCTAATCACTTCAAACACTGTCGTTTGCCTTCCAAACTAATCAAACTTATCCATCTCTGCCTCAATAACTCATCAACTTGACACTTAATACGTGCTACACACTATACAGGTTTTGCTGAAAAAAGCAAAATCAGCTATCTGGTGACCGCACACGTTTGTTTTAGGCTTATGGAATTCTACCCAAATCCCGTAGTTGACTTTCTCACTGTTGGGCGGTTGCGGTCTGTGAATATGGTAGTCCTTGATTCCCAGCTCTTTCATTATATTGTGCAGTTCATTAGCCGTTTTTTCAACGTCATACTTCCTTTTCCCACCCTGTTTGGCCCGGACCTTCCTGGCCGTCTCAACAGGCAAATTCTGCGAGAAACCGCGTCCAATGTAAGCGACGGCTCCGGGTTTGAGAACGCGATATATCTCGCTGAACGCCTGCACCTTGTCCTTCCAAAAATGAAAAGAGCCCCTCGAGACTATAATGTCGGCATAATTATCACGAAAAGGAAGTGAACGGGCATCGGCAAAGATGGCACTGACCCGATGGCCATATCCACATTCTTCGGCTCGTTTGTAGAAATACGGAAAGAAATGTGGATTGATGTCGGCATTGATCCAATGAAGTCGCGTGCGCTTACACAATTCGACGATGAGTGTGCCCGGCCCGCTGCCCAAGTCAATCCCGACACCGGTCTTTTCCGCCAGATTGAAATCCGCAACAATTTGCTCAGCTAATGGAGCATATACCGGCGCAAGAGCCCCACGACTGGCTTTGATCATCCCAAGGGCATCTTGCTCAGTATACTTCTCGTCCGAAGGCACCACCAACGGTTCACGGCTGAAACCGCATGACCCGCAAAAAAGCAGTGGCAAGGCAGCCAAACAAAATCGCTGTGGTAATTTCATGATAACCTAAATCCTCACTCAAGAATCTGGTAGCGAGTCACACAATCCAGATACAAGACTTGCCCGCCAATCCGCCTTCCGGCTGGCGGATCACCCTGTTGGCCCCCTTTGGGAGGATACGACGAGCTTTTGACCGAAGCACAGGACTTGCCCATCTTTGAGCGTCACTATTACACGACCATCGCGATCAACAGCAAGGCCCCAGGTAACCGGCGCCGAGGGCACCGGCTGCGACCAAAGTATCTTGCCATTTTTAGGATTCAACGCGACGATTTCGGACTTCCTGCCAACCAGCACGGCGTTACTACACACTGCCAGAGCAGCGCTATCCTTGTCCGCCACTGGCGGATAACTCCACAGCGGCTTGTCTTTAATGCCGAGCTTTCGCCAATCGACATTGAATCGATTACCAGGATT
>DAOWID010000413.1 GCA_030641115.1 Planctomycetota bacterium
AATAAACTCGCCGGCCCGCAGCTCGCTCAGCAGCCTGTCAATCCGAGGCTCATCAAAAGGATCAACGCAGCGCTTGTGAAGGACCACTTGCTGATACCGCCGCAGCATATCTCTCGGCAAATCCGTGTTGCCGTCCGCCGCAAAACACATCCTGTTGTTCACCAGCGTGTACCGTACCTTTCTTTGCCCCTCTGTGCCGTCCACGCAGTACTCGATTTCGCCGTCATTGTTGTGGTTATTGTTATTGCTATCCGGGTAGACCTCACACGTCGAGATTATAGGGACTTTGTTACCTCTCGCCCAGGCCATCACCCTTCGGATGTGTCCCAGAACCCTCCTGTGGTTCCTCACGCACGCACTGCCCCCGGCCAATAGGAAGTCTTTTTGCGTATTGATATCTATCAGAACCCGTCTCCGCCGTGCTCTGGCTAATTGCAGAATCATTTTTCAGATTCCTCTTCTAGCCCCAAACCAGTCCTATAGTTTATACGCTGTCTTTGACAGTGAGTTCGCCCCGTTAGAAGTTCGCATAGATATTTGCAATTTATTTCTAACGCGCCTCACACACTCTTAATCGAGTACTATCTACACCCACTTTAGTCGCAACGAAGCTGAATGTCAACTTCAATCCTTGCCCAAATGCCCCTCCTTGCGTATAATGACAGGCGCCGAATTGGCTCTGTTGTTTGAATTCACGTTTTTGGGACTTGATGTAGCTAATGGCTCGCAAATTGAGGGACTATCCTTCGGTCGCACTAATACTCGAGGATTTGGATGGAAAAATTGATTTTGTCCGGATTTTCGGACGTCCGGGCCCCGTCCACATCGAGATCGGCACCGGCAAGGCCACTTTCCTGCTCAGCGAGGCCAAAGCTCACCAGAACGTGAATTTCCTTGGCATCGAGCGGGCCAACAAATACTATCGCTATGCCGTTGACCGCATTGGCCGATGGGCCCTGACAAACGTGCGCATAATTCGCACCGATGCCGCTGCCTTTTTAGCCGATTCTATCCCGGACAGTTCCGTAGATTGTTTCCACATCTATTTCCCGGACCCCTGGCCGAAAAAACGCCATCATAAGAGGCGCTTTTTATGCCCCGCCAATCTGGAGCATTTGATTCGCTGCTTAAAGACGACAGGCACCTTAAGAATCGCCACCGACCACGCTGATTATTTTGAATGCATAAAGGAGCTGATAGCTGCCAACAGCAGCAGACTTGAAGTGATTAAATTTCCCCCCGCCATCGGCGCAGAGCCCGGCGAATTGACCGGCACAAACTACGAACGAAAGTACCTTAAGGCACAAGAGCCAATTTACACCATCGATGCCAGGAAATTATAAGCCGAATAACCGGCGAATCAGTATGTGGGTTCTTGGTTGGCCTCCAGCAGCGGCGCGTATGTCTCTACCATGCGGTGTCGCGGGCCTATCGAACGCCAGTATCCAACCCATCGAAGACTTTCGCGCCTATTCAGATCAATCTCAGCCCAGAAGACACCTTCTTTGCCCCTGTTGCTGGCCAAGATCCTGCCCATAGGATCGATAACAAGACTATTGCCATCGTACACCGACGGAACCATATAGACCCCGTTATCGCGGGCACGTACCCGAAATACCGACTCTCCGTTGACCCGACCCTCTTCGTCAGGCAGCGTATTGCCCCATGTCGGAGCAAAGATAATCTCCGCGCCTCGCATCGCAAATATGGCTGCCGGCTCGCCAAAGAACCAATCGTAACATATCTGGATGGCAATCGTTCCGAAATCCGTCCGGAAAACGGGATACGCATCGCCCGGCCTAACACCATTCTTCCACTCTTCACGAGGCAAATGAATCTTTCGGTATTTGCCGGCAATCTGTCCCTGACGGTCCACCAAAACGGCCGTATTGTAAACGACGTCGTCTGCACGTTCCGTAAGACCTGCTACGACCCAGATGCGGTTTCTTCGCGCCGCCTGACCTAATTGCCTGGTGGCTGGGCCTGGAATAGACTGGGCGCAATCTTTCACCGACCGCCCTGTCCCTACAATAGTCATCGCCTCGCCCAAGCACACGATATCGAGCCCAAGTTTACCCGCCGCATCAATCTGCTCACACCAGAGTTTCAAATTCTTCTTTGGCGTACTTTGCCTCGGCCTAAGATACACCGTGCCCACCTTGACCTTTCGCGGCCCACGTGCCGCCGCCGGCCGTACACTGACCCGTTTCCATAGCACCGAACCGCGTTGCGGCCATTTGACCTCCAGCGACAAACGAGCACCGTCAGCCTCGTCGGGCGCTACAAGCACATCATCGAACCGACCTGAATCACCTCCAATAATCGGACCTCGCACGAGCATCCCAGCCGGATGAAGCAGCCTACCCCCACGAGTCCAGCTTATACGCACAAGCACTGTCTGGTAAGGATTCGCGATCTTCTGCAATTGGCAGATGGCTTTAACGCCATAGGCCTGGCCGCCCTTGATATCCTTGATCTCCTGGATAGCGCCGCCGACCGCGTATGGGTCAGTCGGCCCATCAACCAGCAGCCCTTCGCCAACGCTTTGCACCCGACAAGCCGCCTTTTCCCACACAGGCTTCCAAACAGACCAACCACCCGGCAATTGATCTTTGCCCGCTGATATAAATGTCGGATTTGACACAAGCTCCTTCGCCCCAGCACTGTCGCCGCAACCGAGTGCCAACCCGGCAACACAGACAGCGGCCAACATACTAAACCCTATGTCTTTGCCCATCTTGAACTCCTTTGTACTATCGCCGAAGGCTTCTGCAAAATTGCAGGTTAGGCATACTTTGACAAGAAAAAATCGTTTTTTGATTTTTTCTTGTTAAGCAGTAAGTTGTTCTTTAACAAATAGTTAAGCGATTATTTAAGAAAATCAAAAAGCGGATTTTCTTAAATAATATATGCCTAACCTACAAT
>DAOWID010000024.1 GCA_030641115.1 Planctomycetota bacterium
AGTATGCCTAACCTGCAATTTTGCAGAAGCCTTTGAATCCCTACGGCCACAGGCCAACTCCCTCACAGCTTAAAGTCTTGGCCCTTGTCATTCGCAGCTCGTTTTGTGTCCTGTTCGAGATATGGTTCACGTTCTGCGACATACGATTTCTCGTTCTCGTTTGAGCCGCCATAGATAAAACGCATCTGACCAATATTTGGAATCCACCTCAGTGATGCAATCCAGTGTACCACTGCGGCCAGGCGGTTGTATTGACTATGCCTTGCCAGAAAGACCTTTACGCTCTGTGGCCAGGGAAATTCAAAGCCGCTGGGCCAATAGACAAACAGTGCTCTGCCCACCAGATAGTCACGCGGGACGACACCCTGCCGGGGCAGGGCGAAAGTCTTACTTACCTTGTCCGGTTTGCCCCACAATCTGCTGTCGGCGCTTCTGGGGCTATTGTCACCCAATACGAAAAACTCATCGGGCCCCAGACTAAACGGGTGATTCTCTGCCGCAAAGCAGGGTCTGCCATTACGCGGCGGCATTGTGTAATGAATATCGCGGAACACGGCTATATGTGAAAGCCGCAATTTGCCGGAGCCAAAGATTCTCACCGGCTCTGTGTCTGCTTCTCTCTGGCCAACATCTTCGAGCGACCGTCCCAAATCGTAGGTTAGTTTTTCTCTGCCGAACTCGAAAATCAACTGATGGTCAGCGTTGGCAAACTTGACCAGGGAGGATTTGCTCATGACCGGCGGTTCTATTACCTTGCGAGTCAACGGTGTTTCTTCGCCTTGCGAGACTTTTGTGATGAGCATTTCGCCTGTCAAATCCACCGAAGCCTTGTAAACAGTTTGATACTTGCTCAGAGCTATCCCGACACGCCCTTGTGCAGCACTCGAACGGGCGTAGAAACGAACCATCAGGTCACTGCAGTCCGGCATCTCGTCATAGTCTCTGACGGGGTCGTAAGCGTAGGTAGCTCTGAAATCATTGTCGACTGTAGTCTTGTAAACCAGCCAATGTATTTGGTCAGGACGGCTATCCAGACTGAACGCTGTTGGGTTGTCTTCGTCGCCGAGTATCCATTTTGAATCCGTCCCATTCTTGAACGGCTGCTGCCAGGCATCACTGCGAGAAGTGCGTATCGGTACGGCAACGGGCTGGTAGTCGTTATCATAGACCGGCATCCACTCCTCATCCTGAACTTTGGACGGTTTCCGGCTGATCTTGCCGTTGATATAGACGTCGCCATCGATTATCTCAACTTGATCGTTTGGAAGACCGATCAACCGTTTGATGTAGTTTTCTGAGGGATTCGTTGGATTCTTGAATACTATTACATCCCATCGCTTCGGTTCAAAGAATTGATAGATGCACTTTAGGACAAGTATCCGGTCACCATTTGCCACCGGTGTTACTACTGCTCTGGCGGGCAGGTAACTGCCACAGCTTGGACAGCACGTTTCGTCCTCTAGTCTGACGCTGCCGGGGGGGATGGTATCTTCGTCTAATCCATATCTCTGCGGGTCAAAGCCATAGTCGTATTTGTAGCCACATCGCAGGCAGTTCAGCCGAAAATGGGCTCCTTTGAGCGTGTCGGCCATACTGCCTGTAGGTATGCGGAACGCCTCCATTACGAATGCCCGAAAAACAAACGCCAATATGAAGGCCGTTATCAGCCATTCGAACGTATTTGCGATTTCAGCCGCTCTATCCCTTCGTTTTTCGGCACGCTCGCTCATAGTGGTTTCTTTGCCTTTATTTGAGGACATAAACGCCAATCCTGCCGCAAAATGGGCTACCTGTTCCCTATTTCAACAATGTCCAGCCAGAACTTAGAGCCTATCCGAATAACGCCTCAGCTTTTGTCATGCTGAGCAACGCGAAGCATCTGGCCATAGCAAACCCTTGCACGAACATGCTGTAATCCCTGTAGTGGCCAGATTCTTCGGCTTCGCCTCAGAATGATAAGTAATTGCCACAAGTTATTCGGATAGGCACTTAACGAGCGGCCACCTATCGCAACACTAATGCTTGGCTCACGCTTCACAGAATCACTATAAGAAAGCCAAGCAAATACAAGGCAACCATTATGCCGACAAGTCCTCAGCCGGTCAACAAACTATCCTTAATTGTTGTCGAAACTGATTCGCAAATAAAGTCCATCAAAGCCGTTTGCCCAGGACCCTGGCTGGATTCGCTGCAATAAGCTCACAAAAGCATGAATGGGAGTCTTCTCGCGTTCTGCTTGCCAAGTGAGCTTCCTAATACAGCGAGCCCCAGTATCCCGAGACAGTAGCCGGATTAAGCGAGCAGTTTTACATAACCTCTTGTGGGCACAGGCATTACGTTCAAGTATTGTGCTCAATGCGTTGTCTATCAGTGCCCTATGTTTTCAGACTAATTGCTGGGCGCTCTATTGTAGTGAGGCCCTTGTATCGAGGCGGGAGTGTCAGCAGGATTAGGCTGTGTTTCTGCTCTCTTGAAGAAGTGTCAGTTTTTTTTTGAATCTGAGAAATTTTTGTGTAAAATTGCTTGCTGTATAGAAGTCTTTGCTGTATAGTAGCTTGTGGAGTTTACAGCTTCCATTTTGCAGCCGGTCTTGTGGTAGGCAAACGAATCAGGTCAACTAAAGCACGGCCAAAGTGGTTGCTTATCGAATAAGATGTTTGCAGAGGCGTGTGATGAGCTGTTGGATAACCATGAAAGGTAATTTGCCAAACAGCAGCTTTCAGAACGAATTTGGAATCCAGTTCCCAACCACTCTTTCCTAAAGTGAGGTAGCCTATGGCAACAGTTACAAAGAAAGAACTTATCGACCGGATTGCAGAACGTACACAGGCAAAAAAAGTCTCGGTTAAGCTTATAGTCCAGGCGTTTCTTGACGAAATAACACAAGAGTTGTGCCAGAACAATAACCGTTTGGAGTTCCGGGACTTTGGTGTCTTCGAGACCAGGACTAGAGCCGCGAGAATTGCGCAGAATCCCAAAACGCTTGAGCGTGTTGAGGTTCCGGCAAAGCGAACGGTTAAGTTTAAGATGGGCCGGCTGATGCGAGAAAGCCTTTGTAGTGCCCCTGCTGCAAAGTCGGCCGAAGCTAGATAAGTATTCCAAAGTGCAGACCGCATTCCACAACGCAAGCGAGTTGAGCCTTCCGCGTTGAGCGCTGAGCTTGAGTGGATAGCGGCGCGCATGGAATAGTCACATTGGTAGAGTTGTTCAAAAGGAGCAGTTTATGTCAGAGGGAACAGTTAAGTGGTTCAACCCAAGGAAGGGTTACGGGTTTATCGCTACCGAAGATGGACGCGATATCTTCGTCCACTACGGAAGTATTTCAGGTGAAGGATACAAGACTCTTGTTGAAGGCGATCAGGTTAGCTTCGATGTTGTCGAGAGCGAAAAAGGGCTAAGAGCCGAGAATGTTGTTCCAATATCACCCTCAGAAAGCTCAGAAAGCTCAGAAAGCTCGGAAAGCTCGGAAAGCTCGGAAAGCTCAGAAGGTTCGTAAGGCTGCTTTTTTGTTTTGGGCCTGAGAGGAGGTTCTAACCAAATCCTGTTCTTCTCATTCTTCAGCCGCCTGATGTAACGCTCAAGAAGCAGCAATACCAACCGCTGCATTTGGTCGTCCGTAGTAGTAGATGCGTATTGTGTTGTCGTTGCCTATCATAGGCAACGGGAGATACGAATTATGATTGCCGGTGAGCTCAAATCCGGGCTTGACTGTAACGTCCTTGTGCTGAACAAGCACTATATGGCCATCCGCATAGTCGGGGCCAGACGGGCGTTCTCTTTGCTCTTTCGCGACCTCGCCGAGGTCGTCTCTCTGGAGCAGGACAGATATTCCAACTATGATTTCGAGAGCTGGTGCGAGGTAAGCCAGCTCAGACGGCAGTTCGAGCCGGATGGACACGATTGGGTATCTACGGTCAATTTCCATATTGCGGTGCCGCGGATCATCCGGCTGTTATTTTACGACCGTTTGCCGCGGACCGACGTGAAATTTAATCGCCGCAACATCTTCGCCCGCGACAGAAATAGATGCCAGTATTGCGGCAAGCGCTATCCAACCAGCGAGCTATCGCTCGACCACATTATCCCCAGGAGTATGGGCGGAAAGGCCGTTTGGGAAAATATTGTCTGTGCCTGCGCCAAATGCAACGTCAAAAAAGGTGGCCAAACCCCCAAGCAAGCCGGCTTGAGACTTATCCAAAAACCTATCAAGCCCAAACACAATCCCCTCGTCCACGTTCACTTAGGCCACCACCGCTACCGAAGCTGGAAACAAT
>DAOWID010000061.1 GCA_030641115.1 Planctomycetota bacterium
CATGACGGGCGCCCATGATTCAGTGCTCGGCAGAGGCAAGGAAAACGTCCTAAAGTCGTTCAGAACCCAGATGCCCTTCCCGTTTGAAATAGCTACCGACGATGTCAGGATGAATGCAATTCTGGTCACCATTGATAGCAACAGTAAACAAGCGGGACGCATTGAACGCATTAGGATTGACGCGGAAAGCGAATATCCGACCAGATACGACAGTGACGACGGCAAGCCGGAATATTTCAACAACAACTTCTAATATTCCCGACCGAAGCTTATGGCCTATACCTTACCCATCTAAGCCCCGTACCGTGTATTTGCATTCCAGCCAGTGCGAGGCCAACGGGGCAAAGTCGTAGAAATCAACACTGCCACTTTGATTAAAATCGCCACATCCGCACGAATAGGGCTCTAAACATACACAATCGAGCCAGTAATGCACCAGGATGGCCAAGTCCTCAAAATCGACTACTCCGTCATCATTGAGGTCAGAAATCGCGCCATTGACGGTTCCACATTTTTGATAGACGGTCAATACGCCTGCCTCAGGTATGCCAGTAGTCACAGATTCTCCACTTCCGATTGATTGGTCCGGCAGGTCCCGGTCATATTCTCTGGAGGTAGTATATTTGATGCCATAGGTCCCCGGAGGCAATCCACCAATGGTAAAGCTGCCACCGGTATCGGCTTTTACCACGACAACGTATTTACCATTGGCATTTACAAACGCCAAAGGGTCAAGAGTGGGCGACGAACTCGAAGCGGCTCTAAATCTCGGATTGACGGGATTCAAAGTGGCTTTAATTCTGATAGCTCCGGGCCTGATAAATTTATAATACTGGCGGGTAAATTTGGTCTTCTCCCCTATTGTGAAGACGGGATTATCAGGGTCGCTATTATCAAGGACATACAAAGCCAGTTGACCCCACTGGCCGATAGGCGCGTATGCGACAATACCACCTTGCTGCCAGGCCGAATTTCTTCCCATTTTGAGGTCTTTATGCAGAATCTGGTAGCCATTGCCGCTTAGCCACCATTCGAGCATCGACGTATTAATCCCATACTGGGTAGCGCGATTAACAATGGCCTGTAAATTAGTGTCGCTGGCGCCTCCATATCGGTGGTAGCTAAATTCGCTGATATACTGGGCGGCGTGTGGGACGCGGACGAGTTGGTCAAAATAACTGATGGCGCGGCCCATATGAGTATTCGAGGGAGCTATAATATCAGGAGAATAGCCGTTGGCCTGCAGCTTCGTCATGGTTTTGACGATCGCATTACCGACGGTGGTTCCATTCCACTGGCTGACATTGTCCGGCTCGAGAACAATCTCCAGCCCATCCGGTACCCAACCATATCTGGATTGCAGGTGTTTAAAGGTCGCCAGCATAAATTCAGCGTATTCGTCGGGGTCGTCATGGATGTACTGCGTGCCGGCGAGATTCTGGCTGGTAAAAGCGACATAGCATAAGTTTATGTAAATGTTTTCTCCTTTAGCTTCGATTCGCTGTTTTAGTGGAAGAACATAAGTCTCAATCGTAAGGTCCATTTCGGAAAAATGAAATCCGTCTGGATTGATGACATCGGGGTCACTGTTGTCATTGACATTTGCGTAGCGGTGTGACCTCCATGTCTGATACGGGACTTTTCCGGTGCGGTAAAGCGTCCAGTAATCCGTGTCGTTTTCAACTCCTGCCCTTATTTCCAAACGAACCCGACTGATGCCCAGGTCGTTCGCCACTTGGTCGAGAATCTTGTCAGTCAGCGCGCCTAACTCAAGATCATATCCGAAAATAGTCTCCCAGCCGGTGATAGTTTGGTAAGTCGTATCAGGCTCAATCAGTATGGTATCGGCCCATGAATTACTTGTGACACAAAGAAAAAGAACTAAGAAACACCGCGCTATCTTAGAGAACTTCATTCCTTTAACCTCCTTCGGTGTTTGCCCACTTTTAGTTATAACGCCAAATCAGAAGAGCTTCGTAACTTCATTTTACCACAAAGAAAGTACGAATTCAATTAAGAAAAGGTTACGTACAAGGTTAAGCAAGTACCCGGGCCACAGCGATCTGAACGGCCCAAAAAGCCGATAATTTTGTTGACCTTGTGGGTTTTATTTGGTAGGTAGTCCTATACTGGCCATAGGCGATATGGTGGCTCATATTTAGGAAATCTCAATTAAGAGGGCAAATTTGATGAAAAAGCTACGCACAATCTTGATGCTCGGCCTGTTTGCGTCATCAATCTGTCACGCTGACACTATTTTTCTCGATAACCATCCCGGAATTGTCAATGGATCGACCACCTATGATCCCGAGACGCGAACCTGCGGAAAGGGCAAGTACAAGGTCTTCGCCAACCTTGACCAAGCTGCCCGGGCCCTGTCCGGTGCCGATGTCCTGTACGTCCGGGCCGGCACCTACTGCCGCCCATCGGTGGGCAAATACAGGGAAGTGCACGGCAACAAGGTCAACTACTGGACAGGAGCGCTTGCCATAAATGCCAGCGGGACGCCCAAGAAGCGAAAGCTCGTTAGCATCTACAATGATGAACTGGTAATCATCCAGGCTAAGTCAAGTGTGAGCAACTACAACCCGGATCCGGCGGACAATAGCTTTAAGAGCTCATCCCACTACTATCCGCACCCGGCGATCAGCATCAGCGGCGCCTATGTGGACGTGATGGGTTTCAAGACCTACGGCCAGGTCGTGATCAGCGGGCACGATATTACGCTGGAGAACTGTGACCTGGGCGGAGGTGGCCCGCATATGAACCAGGGACAGGTCGTTGCGATCAATAGTAACAGAGAAGGCGGCGTCTATAACGTGGTGGTGCGGAACAACAAGATCCATCACAGTTGCTGGGGAGAGAGCACCGGCAATGGTGCCGCCATCATGTGCTACAACGCCAGTTTCATCGTCGAGAACAATGAGTTCTATGACAATTACGGTCCTGATATAGCGATCAAGGACACTGGCGACCAAGAGGGCAGGGACATCATAATCAGATACAATTTCTTCGGGCCAAGTTCCCTTACTGAATCCGGCAATGTGGGTTTAGCAGGCCATAACCAGGATCGCCTGGTGGACAACATATATATCCATCACAATATATTCCTGAACAAGACTACAGGTATTTCATTCCGCATGGAGCCGCGTCTGGAACATGTGGCTTACAACAATACCTTCGTAAACTGCGGCCAAGGGAAGGGAGAAACGGGGGATATAGGTGACTGGTTGAACCCTATAATCAACGTGTATAACAACCTTTATTACCACTCAAAGCCAGGCCAGAAATTCTATGATATCCAGACGAAGCCGTGGAGCAATCTGAACTCGGATTATAACCTGTTGTTCTCGACCACCGGCGATACCCAGTGGCGACACCTCTACCGCGACCGTTGCTCGACACTTGCTACCTGGCAGCGATACTCCGGCAAAGACAAAAACTCTGTGTGGAAGGATCCTGACTTTGTCAATCCATCGGGCTCGCGGCCGGAGGACTTCAAGAGGAAGGGCGATCCCGGTAGTATAAGGGACGTGACCGGCTCGAAGTACGGCCAGGTCTGCGGTGGCTATGTAACGGGAAATGAAGTCATAGGTGTAGATAAAGAAAGGGGCAAATAACAGGGCATCACCTAAAAGCACTCTGGGGTTTCTCTGTATCACCTTCGAGGTCAGCTAAGTTCACCGCAACGCATGCGACCAAGAAGCGGACGGCGGACTCTGTGTCGTCAACGAGGTTTTGGATCTCGCTTGCCAAGGGCTTTTCGATGAGTTGCGGCCAAGCCTGTGGAAGATTCCGGCTTGCCAAATTCGGCAATGGTCGCACCGGCAGGTTGGGATCGACGGATGTAGACACGGCCTGGTCGTCATTGCGACCAGCCAAGAATAAGACAGACGTCAGTACGATAAGACTTAGGGACGCAGCCGTTACTATGGGCCACAACTTAATCCTAACCTTGTACGTCTTGCATCGTCGCTGCGTCACAACCGTCAAGATGTGCCCGCTAAAAGCCTCGCGACCTCGCTCATGACCCACGATTGCCGCCTCACGCTTCAAGTCCTCAGCTAATGATCGACACGTTTCGTAGAAGTGGTGGCAACCCGCGCAGACGCGAACGTGTTTTTTTGTCAGCCCTGATAGTTGTTTACCCACATCCGAAGCGTGGGAGATCATCAATCTAAAGAACCAGCAGAACATTGTGCACCCTCAAATTTCATTAGTGACGGCGTTTGTCTTGGTGACGTTTTGTCGGCTGCTTCGTCATTTGCAGCCACATTTCGCAGCCTCTTGGCCAGATTTGTCCTGGCCCTGTACAAGAGCACCTTCACATTAACCTGTGTTTTTCCCATAACGGCCGCAATATCTTTTATCGACATATCCTGTGCATATTTTAGCCATAATGCTTGATATTGATTCTCGGTCAGACTCCTGGCAGTCGCCCACAAGCTGCTGCATATTTGCTCTCGAGCATAGGCATCAACAGACTCCGCGACCTCAGATTCGAGTTTTCCAGCGGGCTTCAAATAACGTCGGCTCCGGTAACGGCTGATCGACAAACGTTTGGCTATCGTAAAAAGCCACGTAGAGAACGTCCACGAATCCCGATACCTGTGAATGTTCTGGTAGGCTTTGACAAATGTATCTTGCACCAGGTCTTCGGCGTCCTGGACGCTGCCCGTCTTATTGCGCAAGAACTGCAAGAGTCTGTTGCCGTAGCGCTCTACCAGCTCTGCAAAGGAATCCTGGCAGCCCTGCTGGACCTGCCGGGCCAGCTCCTCAGCGCTAAGGGCACACAACGTGGGATATCGTGCGTCGAGGCTATGTTTTACGGCTTTAGAATTTCTTCCACTATCTTGCTTGGGCATTCGCATCTTTCTACAAGAAACTTCACAACACACGCCGGATCCGACTCAAAATAGACGCGAACAATGTTCTGCTGACAGGACAACTCCACCATCGCGGCCAGTTCCGCCAGCTTTGGGTCCTCTTCGCCGGTCAACATTGCAAATGCGATAATGCCATCAAGTATCTTGTTGATAGCCTGAGCTACTTCCTCGGACTTTGCTGTCAAGCGCCAATCAATATAGAACTTGCCCTGGGCCTCCCCAGCGGCCAGAGCAAATCGGTCGGCTTGCTTTAGCACAGCGGCTTTTGGATGATCGGCGATTGTCTCGCGGATATTGTTCGCCATAACCTGGAGGAAGACGCCCTTGGCATTCTCTATGGCCTGGCTAAAGACCTGGTTGGCTGCATCGGCTGTTGTGCCGTCCAGGACGTCGACCGCATGCTTTACGCCATCCAGTCCCGCGCCCATGACAATCAGATCATCTTGGTAGAAGCAGCAATACGTCGTCTGGCCGGCACCATCACAATCCTTTTTGCTCTCGTCGACCCACTTGTGCAGCATGATGTCGCCGTACTGGATATCTTCGTGCTCGGGGGCCATGCCCAAAAGCGCCAAGAGTCTTTCCTTGTCAAATGTCCCTTCAATTAGAGCAACTGCTTTCTTGCGGTCCTGGCCTTTTCCATAGATTGTGACGTCCCGGAGATCATCGATCGGATGGAAGGAGAAAAGCGTCGCAAAGTCTCGTAGTTTCTTTTCGATCCCCAAATTCTCGAGTTCCGGTCGGGCGAGCTGATGCATCCGCGTAGTTCTGAACTGCTCGACATCCACGTGAACCACCCAGTTAGCACCGCCGCTGACCTGCTCTTTAGCCAATGGTCCGCCAAGTGCCGGCACTGCGACCAACAAAACACCCACTATTAGCACTAACATTGACATCTTCATAGTCTCAACTCCTTTCCATGTAAGAACAATGAGTTCTGCAAAATTGCAGAAGCCTTTGTAAGAACATTATAACATTATTTGGCTCAAAAATCGTAACCGTTCATAGCGTACAAGTTGCGTTCTTGAGGTCATTGCGAGGAGTTTTACGACGAAGCAATCTAAAATGCAACGATTGAGATTGCCACGGTCCACCTGCGGCGGACCTCGCAATGACATAAAACGGCACATTTGCCCCGTGAACGGTTACCAAAAATCTTTGACAACCATGTGCTTTGTTACACCCAAAGCTCGAACATATCAATTGGCATCTGCACTCGGTAGCCGCCTCTCAAGCAAAGCCCGATTATCAGCTATCTCACCCTTTTATACGCTTTGTGTGAACAAAAGGTTACACCTTAGGGCTACAGTAGGAAGGGATTGTGTGCCTTTTCGTGTGCGATTGTTGTTACGGGCCCGTGGCCGGGATAGACTTTTGTCTCATCGGCTAAGGTGAAAAGTCTATCCTTTATACTGCTCACCAATTGTGGCATACTGCCGCCGGGGAAATCTGATCGGCCAATTGAGTCGGCAAACAACGTATCGTTCGTGAAGACAAGTCCTTCGTCTTTTGCATACAAACAGATGCCGCCGGGTGTATGGCCAGGGGTATGAAGAACATCGAGTTTTATACCCGCTTTCTCGATCATGCTTCTGTCTTCAACAAGCACATCTGCCGGCTCGGTCTTGAACATGACTCCCGCGAGTGCGGACAGATTATGCCGTGGTTCGATAAGCATCTCGGCATCGAGTTTGTGGATGTACACCTTGATCCCGGAATAGCGCTGGCGCAATTCGGCGACACCCGCCATGTGGTCTATGTGGCCGTGACTGAGTACCACAGCAACGGGATTCAATTTATGCTCCTGCAGAAAGTCAAGCAAGTTACCAGCCTCGAGGCCTGGGTCGACAATCAGGCAGTCTGTGGCTGTCTCACTATTGCGCAGCACATAGCAATTGGTTTGATAAGCACCGAGAATTAAGCGGTCGATTTTCATTAGACTTTTACTCTAACCCGGCCGAGCCGGAACCAAAAAGGTGAAGGCAAAAAGGCTGATGCCTTAACGAAACCACCTTCTGCTGCTAAACATCTCTCTGATTTACACGACCGCAATCTCCCTCCCACCCTCTTTCGAGGGAGAGAGATTGCTTGTTCTGAAAACAAAAAGCTTCGCCTCTGCTGCCGGGTCGATCAAACGCCACGCCAAATAAAAAACGATTTGGCATGTTGTTTGAAGCGCCCC
>DAOWID010000445.1 GCA_030641115.1 Planctomycetota bacterium
GCTTCGCCTCAGGTTCAACCGGAGCGTGGGTAGCAGGCATTCACGCTGGTATAGTCCAGCTTAAAGACGGCAGTTTAATGGCTTTCGGACGCGGCAACAATATCAATGGCCGTATGCCAATGAGTATCTCAGAAGATATGGGGCGCACCTGGACATATTCGGCCAGTGAATTCCAGCCAATCAGTGGCGGACAGCGATTGGTTCTCCGACGATTGCAAGAAGGCCCCATATTGCTTGTGAGCTTCGCCGACCGCAGGAAGGGTATGGATATCCCCGATGCCTCTGGAAAGCAACGTCGGGTGTACGGAATGTTCGCGGCACTTTCTTTTGACGAGGGCAAAACCTGGCCTTGCAAGCGCCTCGTTACGGCAGGGGGGCCGGCCAGGAAAATTGACGGCGGAGGCAATACCGGCCCATTTACAATGGACGAAACCCGCGCTGAACACCGAGGATATCTGGCCGCCACACAAACGCCGAATGGGCTTGTCCATCTTATTAGCAGCAAACAGTATTATGTATTCAATTTGGCTTGGCTCATGCAGAGTGCGCCGCCAAAACTAAAGATTCCCGACAAGCTCGAATATTCCTCCGTGCCGGGCATAGTCATCGACTATAGTCCCGCCAAATCCCGCAAATATATTGGTTCCCCAAGCCTGGCTGTTTTGCCAAACGGTCATTATATAGCTTCGCACGACTTTTTCGGGCCGGGCACCAAATACAATCGCTCTCGCATATTTAGCTCCACCGACGCCGGAAGAACATGGCAGAAATTGACCGAGCTTGAGGGCCAATTCTGGTCGACACTCTTCGTGCACAAAGGCGCACTCTATATTATGGGCACGAGCAGTGAATACGGTCGTGCGGTTATCCGCCGGTCGACCGATGGTGGCGTAACATGGAGCAAACCGAAGAACGAAAACACCGGACTGTTGATGGCTCAAGGCCAATATCATTGTGCGCCCGTCCCTGTTGTCATACGCAAAGGACGAATCTGGCGCGCCATGGAGGACAGAAACCCACCAAAAGACTGGGGAAGGAACTTCCGCTCTTTTGTCATGTCAGCACCAGTCGATGCAGACTTGCTGAAAGCCGACAGTTGGACCGCAACTAACCGTCTCAGGTTCGACCAAGCATGGCCCGGCCGAGCTTGGCTCGAAGGCAACATCGTCGTCACACCCCAAGACAAGCTTGTAAATATCTTGCGGGTACAGTGCGACGATGCAGAAAAAGCTGCCATTATCCACGTTTCTCAAGATGGCGAGTCGGTCTCGTTTGACCCCGAGAAAGGTGTCATCGACTTCTTTGGTGGCTCAAACAAATTCACAATTCGTTATGACAGCGCGACCAAACGTTATTGGTCGCTTGTGAATAAACAGAGAAATCCAACGGCCTACCGCAACATACTCGCGCTCGTATCGTCGTCGGACCTGAGGCGCTGGAAGGTCGAGTCGGTTATCTTGAAGCACCCCGATAGCAAGAAACATGCCTTTCAATACCTCGACTGGCTCTTCGAAAGCAACGACATTATCGCAGTCTCGCGAACAGCCTACGATGACGGCCTGAGCGGTGCCCACCGGGCGCACGACGCCAACTTTTTGACCTTTCACCGAATTCAGAATTTCCGTCAGCTTGCAGACAAGCACGATAGTAAATGAGTTCTGCAAAATTGCAGGTTAGGCATATATTATTTAAGAAAATCCGTTTTTTGATTTTCTTACATAATCGCTTAACTATTTGTTAAAGAATAACTGACTGTTTAACAAGAAAAAATCAAAAAACGATTTTTTCTTGTCAAAGTATGCCTAACCTGCAATTTTGCAGAAGCCTTCGATAGTAACAAAAAGGAGTAGTGAAATATGGCAGGAAAAAGAGTGGCTATTATGGTTGACGAAATGTACCAGGTTCTTGAAGTCTGGTATCCTTACTATCGCCTCAAGGAAGGAGGCATTGCTGTCGATTTGGTTGCAGCCGAGGCAAGAAAGGAGTATCATTCCAAAGAAGGTTACCCTTGCGTCTCAGATATTTCAGTCAATGATGCCGACGCCGGTGATTATGATGCTATGGTGGTACCGGGCGGGTTCGCGCCGGACTTTATGCGAAGAACCCCCGAGGTTATCAAATTCGCCAACGATATGGTAAACGCTGGCAAGATTATAGCAGCTATATGTCACGGCGGATGGTTATTATGCAGCACACCAATTTATAAGGGCAAAAAGGCAACGTGCTTTATGGCAATCAAAGACGACATAAAAAACGCCGGTGCCGAATATGTAGATGCCGAGTGCGTCGTGGATGGCAATTTAATCACGTCACGCAAGCCGGACGATTTGCCGGCCTTTTGCACCGCAATATTAAAGGCTTTGGAGAATAAGTAGAAATCAGTACATCACCGCAGGCGAAAAGGCCCAACACTCAAGGCTGTATGGTAATTGAAGTAGGAGCAATTTCCTATGACCCAGCAAAAGTCGAAAAAAGCTCAGACGAAAGTGCCTATCGTGCTGGTCGTCGACGACAATCAGCAGAATCTTGAACTCTTACAGGCATACCTTGAGGACCTCGACTGTGAGACGATACCTGCGCACGATGGGCTCGAAGCTCTGCAGATCGTAAGCAAGAAGGAGCCTGATTTGGTGTTGCTCGATGTGATGATGCCTAAAATGAGCGGCTTTGAGGTCTGCAAAAGAATAAAGAACGACCCTAAAACCACTGACATTCCCGTGATAATGGTTACTGCACTTAACGAATTTGGCGACATTGAACGAGGCATTGATTCGGGCACAGACGACTTCATTAGCAAACCGGTGAACAAGCTGGAGCTTCTGACACGAGTCAAGATTATGCTCAAGCTGAAGCACCTAAGTGACAAACTCGAACGCACGCTGGCGTATTTAAGCGAAATAGAAAAGCACGCCCAAATCGCCCAGGCAGACTCACTGAAACACCCTGATATAGAAGACAGAAGTTAGAGACACGCGCGCACAGAGATTTGTCATAATTAGTTTCTGTTGCGGAAACAGCATTTGTCATTCCTGCGAAGTTTGTGCCCGCGAAAGCGGGTAGCAGGAATCCAGTTTTTTTGCTGTAGACCCCTGCTTTCGCAGGGGTGACATTGCCCGTTTCGGCTTTCCGCAACAGATACTAATTAGGTCAACTGTCGTCTATCCAGAAGCAGATCGACCGCAAAAACCCGATAACCGGCCTTTAGAATTGCAACAACCCCTACATCGCGCACAATCGCCACGTACGCAGGCCAAATCACATAGCTAATTGGCTAATTAGCCGAACGGTAATTAACAGCCCTGTGCGCATTGCCGATATTTTAGTGCAGTAAGTAGCAATTCAGCGTAAACCAGCACGGAGGACGGAAAGCTAAAAAGATTGAGTCCAGAGGGCACGGAGAACACCGCCAGTTCGACGGCCAACTGATTCGGTAGCGGATGTATGAGTACACTACTGGAAATCTTCGGCAGGGCGATAACAATCGACACAGCCGACCTGATATGGCACTGGTTGAGTGCGGACAAACATCCACAAAACGATGCTAAATCTTCACGCTCTCAGCAGCTAAACGAAGTCATTAATCTCATGGGGGACATGAATCTTGATGCCGCCCAGAACCAACTAGCGCTGTACCTCTGTGATAATCCCACCTGCACGAGCGGACGCATGGCAGCCGCTGCGATATGCCTGCACAGAAACCGACTGAAAGAAGCAATTGATGAGCTAAACTCCGTCTACATGAGGCAGCCGAACAACACCATGGCTCTTTACGCTCTCGGACACTGTTATGAACGACTTGGCAAAGAGCCGGAGGCCGTGGAATTTTACCAGGACTGTCTGAAATTCAAAGACTATCTTCAACTTCCCGCACAGCGACTGGCTGCCGTTTATTTCAAAAACGCCCAGCTTGAAAAGACCATTCAACAGTACGAGCTATTGAAGGACCACCACCCGGATGACATATCAACACTTCTAACACTTGGCCATTTGTATATTGCCGACGCCAGATATGCAACGGCCATAGAACGGTTCAACACTGCAATTTTAATACACCCGGACAATTTTCTCACTGAGAACAAAGACATAGACCAGCTTATACAGGATGGCCAAGTTCACGAGGCACTCGAGCAGGTTGAAGACTTGCTCAGCCAACAATCCGACAGGGCAGATTTAATAGTCAAGCACGCGGACATTCTGACCATGCTGGGAGCCACCGCTGAAGCGGTCTCCCAATATCAGCAGGCGATTCGCATTTGTCCTGATTTTCTCGAGGCCACCATAAAGCTTGGCACACAATATTTGCAGATGGACGCCGAGCAGCTTGCCGCACAACAATTCAACAGGGCAGTCGAAATAAATGACAAAATCGTCGATGCCTATGTCGGCCTGGCTACCGCTCAGAAAATAGCGGGCAATACCTCGGACGCCCTCGTCACACTATCGTTGGCCGCTGCAATCCAGCCCAACAGCTCATTTCTCTTCGCTGAGACGGCTTCTTTAGTGTGTAAGGCTGCCCTCGCAGCGGATTTGCCATTCAACAACACAGGCGACTCAAACCAAATCCTGCGAGCCGTCATCAAAGCACATCGCCACCAGATCACCTCTCAGCCGCAAAACCCCGACCTGCATTACCGACTTGGTGTGCTCATGTTGAGCGTCGGAAAACTACACGACGCCCTCGAATTATTCACCACCGCCCTAAACATAAACCCAACCTATACGCGAGCACAAAGCAAACTCGCCCTCTGCCTCCACGAACTGGGCCGAAAACAAGCCGCCTTAGAAAAGCTCACACCCCCTGATTATCTCGATAGAGACACGCTCACGTTACACTACAAAACCGCATTGCTTTACTGCGACAGGCTCAAATTTGCATCATCCCTCATCAACCTTCAGCGCTATCTCGATGACAACTTTGCACCAACCGAAGCTGCGCTAAACATCTCAATCGTCCTGCAAAACCTCGGACTCCTCGACAGAGTCGCCGCCATGTGGGAAAACCTCTTAGCTACTGCAAACCAGGTAGCCAATATCAGTCGCCCCTAAAGACGCGCCGGGCCCCAAACCAGCCAAAATACACAAATACCCGTTCTTGCCTGAATACAGGAGGCGAATGAAACATAACATATCTTCTAAGAAGGGATTATACGTGGCCTGACCTTGGGACATTTCAAGGTCTAATTAAGTCTTCTTTGTATAAAAACGCGATCAGCCACAACAATTCGCTAAAACGCAAATCCGTGTGGCCGATGCGTAGAACTCTGACAACGTCAGGAAGTCAGAATATCACAAACTATATCGACTTGCCTGCTGTTGTCAAGAGTTTTTCTGAAATCTGAAAATTTTTTGAAGGGAGTCGAAAAATGACAACTGCCACACAAACCAAAAAGACAGGGAAAAAGGCAAGGTCCAGACAAACATATCGTAAAAGGCAAATCTTACAAGTTTATGACTATCTGGACGAAAGCCGCCAACTGGTATATCAGGCCGTCCGTTTGGAGATCATCGAACCTGCCGATTCAAAATCTTGTTTCCGCAGGCCGAATCCGAACAACCCGCCCGATCCTACTCATCCTCTCGATCCAAACGACCCCGATGATCGAAACCATTGGATATGGAATCTGGAAGGTATAACGCGCATACTTTATAACCTGCCGGAGATTCTTAACCAGGTGAACATCGCCCTGAACACCGTCCACGGAAAGCCGCTCTTTATTTGCGAAGGCGAAAAAGATATTGAGTCTCTGCGTAAGATCGGCTTGCTCGCAACTACGAATCCAGGCGGAGCACTGGCTTGGCAAGATGATTACGCTAAATTTTTGAATGATTATCGTTCAGTTGTAGTCCTGCCAGATAATGATGAACGAGGAAGAACGTGGAGCCAGACTGTTAGGAAATCGTTGCAAAAAGAACGCATACCGGAAATAAGAATCATCGAGCTGCCAGGACTTGCCGAACACGGTGACGTTAGCGATTATCTTGACGGGGACGGCTCAAAACAAAAACTTCTTACGCTTGTAAAAGACAGACTGCCAATAAAGTCAGACATAGAAACGGACCTGCTCGGTGACAGGTTCTTCGCCACGGATGTTTTCAATGCCAACCGTTTTGTGAAAAAATACTCTAACAAGGTCAAGTATTGCCCGAAAGTGGGCTGGCTTTTTTATGATGGCAAACGCTGGAATAGGGACACGGGCCAGCTCACAGCAGAAAAATTCGCCAGGAAAACAGCAACCGACCTTTATACTTTGATAAGAAAAACGGATAAACAGGGGGAACAAAATGAGATTTTCAAGTGGTTTATCAGGTCGCAAACCGAGAGGAAAATAAAAGCAATACTTGGGCTTGGTCGATCCTATGATGAAATCGTTACATCTTTAGAGGACCTCGATACTGAGCCGTATTTGTTCAACTGCGACAACGGGACAATAAATTTGCGGACACAGCAATTTCGTGAGCACCGGCCAGGCGATATGATAACACAACTTGCTCCGGTGACATACGATCTCAAAGCGAGCTACCTGCTCTGGCTGACTTGTCTAAATACCTGGATGCGAGGTGACACTGACAAGATCGAGTACCTGCAACGGCTAATGGGTATGTGCCTAACAGGTGACACTAGCGCTCGAAGGTTTCCGGTCTTTCATGGTTCGGGCAGAAACGGTAAATCTATTTTCCTCGATACGGTCTCTGGATTGATGGGCGATTATGCGTATGCAGCACCGGAAGACCTTTTGGCCGAAAAGGACTACCGATCTCATCCAACAGAGATCGCAAGTCTGCTCGGCAAGCGACTTGTAACGCTTGATGAAACCGCACCAAATATGAAACTTCGGCTTCCGCTCGTCAAACGAATGACCGGAGACCAGATGATGACGGCAAGATTTATGCGACAGGATGCGTTTTCGTTTAAGATAACGAGCAAGATGATCCTAAGCACACAACACCTGCCGAGAATAACGGAAATAACACACGCAATCTGGGATAGGGTCCATCTTGTGCCCTGGTCTTACCGGATAACGGAAGAAGAAGAAATCCCGAAAATGGAGTTGTTAAGTCAATTAAGGTCGCAATGGCCGGGTATTCTGAACTGGCTTTTGGAAGGCTGTCGAAAGTGGCAAGAGGAAGGCTCTTTATTAAGACCGCCGGACTCCATAAAAACAGCCACCGAGGAGTACCGAAAAGCAAGTGACATTTTAGCTGAGTTTGTGGAAGAAACGGTGCGTTTCAATATGCCCGAAGAGTCCAGAATTAAGAAGATAAAACTCTACAAACTGTATAGACAATACGCCAAGAACCATGAAATCGAGCATCCGATAAGTGATCGCAAATTTACCGAATATTTCCGGACGAAAGGTGTCCGAGATAAACAGCAGTGGACCGAAGGAAAAAACGTTAAAGTCTGGTATGGCATAGGTTTACAAGGAGAGCTGCCGATGTGACCTATCCGATCCTATCCGATTAACCGATTTTTTGCATTAACGCCACACAGTATAGCCCCGTAAGCGCAAACTGTAAAAAAGCGGATAGACGGATAGGAGCGGATAGAGTGTTGTCAATAAAGGACTTATGAGCTATCCGATTCTATCCGACTATTTGAGACCGGATAGAGTGTTGTCAGTAAAGGACTTATGAAATCCTATCCGTCTATCCGATATTTTACAGTTCGTTTCAAAAAACGCAAAAAAAGTCCAGAATTATGAGAGTGACATTGCAAGTACATTTGGAGCGATGTTTTGAGTGACATTGCGAGTGACATTCCGATCTGAAATTGGACGAAAAATGATAGAATACAGCACAGAAAAAGAGCCGATTTTGCTGCGTGACATCTTATCCAACCTAATGAGTGACGTTCGATTGCAGATAGTTATACAAAAGCACTTGCGATCCAGGGCGATCTCTGAGAGCATCGAGGACCATCAGCGCCCAATACCAGGCAGATCGCGGAGTGATAAATTGTTCCGCCTACCAGCTCAGTTCGATATAAGGAGCTATCGAAGATGAAAATTCAATACCAGACATATCAGTTCCGAAATGCCAGAATAAATATGATTGGAAAAGCAAACGGGATCATTGACGAGTACATGGCCGAAGGATACGAGCTGACACTAAGGCAGTTGTACTATCAATTCGTTGCGAGGGAGCTTTTGCCGGAAAAGTGGGCCGATGAACAAGGCAACACTAACAATCCGAAATCTTACAAGAAATTCGGCACTGTGATTAACGATGGTAGGCTGGCAGGCGAAATTGACTGGCTTGCTATTGTAGATCGAACGCGGGAAATAAAATCGAATTCGCATTGGAATAGTGCGTCCGAGATTTTGCAGTCGGCGGCGGACAGCTTCGCACTTGATACGCGGGCAGACCAGCCGCTGTATATCGAAGTGTGGGTGGAGAAAGACGCCCTTGCCGCTGTCCTTGAGCGAGCCTGTGTCCCCCTGGACGTCCCTTGGTTTGCCTGCAAAGGTTACGTAAGCCAGTCGGCCTTATGGAGAGCTTGTATCCGGATTAGTGATAAATGCAAGCTGAGACGATCTATCGAGCCTGTTATCCTATATCTTGGAGACCATGATCCATCGGGAATTGATATGTCCAGGGACATCGAGGATAGATTTGGCCTTTTCGGAGTCTCGATGTCCCTGAAACGGATCGCTTTGAATCTTGAGCAGGTCCGAAAATATCGTCCGCCGCCGCATCCGGGCAA
>DAOWID010000402.1 GCA_030641115.1 Planctomycetota bacterium
GCTTTGGGGATGGTTTTATTCCCCGGCTAAACACGTACCCCGCGCAGGCGGGGATCCAATGAGCCTTGCAGCAACACTTACGGCCAGAATTGCTCGTCAAGCCACGTATCTGCCAGTCCAGCGTAGTCCTTGAAGTCAACGTTGCTATCCTGGTCCAGGTCGGCTTGCAAGTCATCGGCGTCAACGAGCCACTCGTTGGCCATTATCTGAAGGTCTGGATAGTCAACGACACAGTTGCCACTGAAATCGGCATCCGGTTTTAGAAGCGAAGGAACACACCTGGGCTGATACAGTCGGATGTCATCAACGTACAACATGCCTGCACCACCAAGCTTCGGAGCGGCTCTATCGCCGAGACCAATATACATCTTCTTGACGCTCGCCAGATTCACGCCGGCGTCACTGAACTGTTTCAGGTCAATATTCCACTCCTGCCAAGTGTCTAATACCGCTGCATTGGGATCAGGATGGTTCGCTACCTGACGCTTGCCGGTACTATCTTCCACAGCCACGTATAGCTGCTCAGCAATGTTGGCAGCTATGCCGATGTCACGCGCCCGCCACTGGCCCGTAACCGTGCCGGTCATGGCCACGTCGGAGAATTCAGCCATGCATGCAACAGTCGGATCCGTGTTATGGCTGGTTAATGCCAAGCCCACGTAGACCTCTGTACTCATGCTTATAGTCTGCGGATTCCATACCATCGAGTGCCAGGGGTCGGTCGCAGGATTACTTGAATAGTAGGCATTAAAAGCGTTTCCAGCCCCTCGCTCCAACTTCACCCAGTACGGGGCTTTTATGGCCTTCTGCTCGGCCGTCGCCTCATCACTGTCACTGTCGGCATTCTCGCCTGTGACAAACCTCGCCTGGAATCTGCATCCATTACCAGGCGTGATGTACACCGCCGCGAAAGTCGAGTTGGGCTCCAGCGTCTCGCGAATCATCACGCCAACCTTGGCCCACGTGTCTGTGTTCTCGACGCTAAGGACTTGAGCCTCAATGGTCCCGAGGCCGGAAAGCTGCTTAAAGGCATAGTGGAACTCGTCAGCCGTGCCAAAGATATCTGAGCCATCAGCAGTCATCGTGTAGATGCCGCCTGTCGGATCGTAGTTGAAGCTGCCGACAGATGGTAGCAGACCTCTAAACCACAGCGTCAATGCCTTAACATTATATTCGGTCCAATCTTGCGGCGGATCAAACGTCCGTGCCGTCTCTGAGTAAAGGGCTTTGCCGGTCGAACCGTCGTTGAGGTACTCGAACGGCATCGACTGCCCACCACTGTGAACGATAGTCTGCTCAGCGTAAGGAGCGCCAAGGTAACCTACGGTCGAGCCGGTACCGTTGCCACCATAGGGCGGGACGCCACAGCTAAGATCACCCTTGTGACCCCATCCGTCAGGCCATGTATAGAATATCCTGTCACAATAATCGTCATAGTCCTCAAAATCATCCACAATAAGATAGTCGGCTACCGTAAAGCTCCAGACACGACCCTTGTTTATCGTCGTATTGTCTGCCTCGACCTCATCTATCCGCCAGTAGTAGGTGCCGCCGCCGAACTCGACGAGGCCTGTGGGAGAATAAGTCGTTGCTGCCTGCGTTGCTTTGAACTCAGGTGAGCTTCTGTCGGCATCGGCCACAGTGTCTTTGTCAGTGCCGAAGTACACATCGTGCGAGGTCGCACCATCTCCCGGCGACCAGCTAAGGGACGTCGCCTTAATTACGTCGGCTGTTGACCCGTTAGCAGGGCTTGGGTCCCACGCCAATTTAGGATCACCTCTCATAATCTCTTGAATCTTGCTCTGCGTCAGTGCCTTGTTGTAGATGCGGACATCGTCAACGAGGCCGGGGAAGAAATTGGGGTAGCTGAGTCTGGCGCCGATTCTCACCTCGTCAATTGTCGCTATAGCTCCCACCAGGCTATCCAGCAGTTGGCCATCCAGATACCAGCTGCCCCCGCTTCCATCATAAGTAGCTGCAAAATGGTGCCAACGCGTATCAACATCACAGATGATAGCCCCCCAGCCGTAAACGTAGACACCATAATGGCCCGCGTCGTCCACTTCTATATCGAAATATGTGCCGTCGCCGCCTCCATCATGCGCGAAGCCGAAAACGGATGTCCAACTCGGTACGGCTGTGGTACTGGCCTTCGCCCATCCGGCGAGCGTCCTCGGATCCATCCCACTTATCCCGACACTGCCGATATCCACATAGTCGCCGTCACCGTCCAGTTCCAGCGCATCGCCGTCATATCCGGCCACCCACTCCGGATCACCCATGATGATGCCATGATGGTTATAGCCGGACCAGTCGATGGCCATGGCGCCGGAACCTCCGTCAAGCTTCCACCAGCCAATAAGATCAGGGTCAGTGATGGGTATAGTGTGAGTCGAAAAACTCCAGACTTCCCCCTCGTGTTTCGTAGTAGTATCGGCCTCGACCTCATCTATCCGCCAGTAGTAGGTAGTATCCTTTACGAGACCTGCGGGGCTGTACACCGCATCTGGCTGATTGCCCTTGAAGGTAGCGCCGGTACCATTAGCCACCGCAGTCTCATCGGTGCCGAAGTATACATCGTGCCTAACCGCATCGAAACCTGGATCCCAGCTAAGGTCTACCTCGGTGTCCATATATTTGGCACCATCAGGTGGGCTGGGATTGTGGGCGGTTGAGGGCGTACTGCTAAAGCTCCAAACATCACCTGTGTGTATGGTAGTACCGTCAGCCTCGACTTCATCGATCCGCCAGTAGTAAGTGGTACCTGCAGTAAGACCAGGACCGTGCCAGTACAGCGTGACCGCAGGGAGCTGCCGCACTTTGAACTCAGCGGCACCAGGTGTCGGATTAGTGCCAAAGTAAACATCGTGCTGAGCCGCAGTGTCTCCTGGCGACCACCGCACTAACGGCCAGGTCACATTTTCGGCACCATCAGGCGGGTCGGGATAATAGGCCTTTAGCATCTGCCCTAATAGTTCAACTTCGGCGATCTGCATACTATTCGCAGCTGCGCGGTCTCGAATGTCCGTGAATATAAGTTGATAGTGATCGTATGCTATCGCATTAGCAAACGAAATCGGCGTTGTGTTCATTGTGAAGCGTGGCCACGGCGCCGCCTGGTCGAAATCGACGATATCGCCACTGGCAATCAACTCATACGGCCCGTCTATACTCACATTAGAACCAGAGAGTTCAAATGCAACTGGATCACGCTCTGGAGCGTCATTCGCTGTGGTGAAGGTCAATCCGGTAACAATAGTCCCCTTAGCTGATGGTGTAACTCGGAAACCAGTGCCGCCTGTCCCCGGGTCGGGGTCAAAATCTCCTTTGAAATGCAGATACTTCGTGTCGCCGTTGTCATCGATCGCCAAGGGAGGTGCTTCATTACCAGGCCAATCTCCATCGTTGGGAACACCCCGGATGGTATCCCCTGGTTTGGTGATATCGCCCGCCTGCACCATTCCGCTCAATAGCAAGGTGGACACTACCACAACTCTAAGTGACGATTTCCACATAATAGTCCTCCTTCCTTTACGACAAATCAATGAGTTCTGCAAAATTGCAGGTTAGGCATGTATTATTTAAGAAAATCCGTTTTCTGATTTTCTTAAGTAATCGCCTAACTATTTGTTAAAGAACAACGTACTGTTTAACAAGAAAAAATCAAAAAACGTTTTTTTTCTTGTCAAAGTATGCCTAACCTGCAATTTTGCAGAAGCGTTTATGAGAGATCATATAAAGCTCGCGACCCAACAAACGTAAATCCGCAAACCTGAATTAAGTTATTTATACCAAATTGGCCACCTTCATTCAAGAAAAATTTTGAAGCAGCAGTTGATTCATATCTTGCGAGGTGTGATTTGTGGCTCAATATTCAGTATTTTGGCATTTTCTCGTCATCACCCGATATGGAGCGACTATTGTCAGGTCGTCGAACAGCTCACCCCGTAGTAAGGAAAGCAGCCGAGTCTTAGCAACGGGTGAGCACACTGATTCGGATATGCATTTGTGTGACCATAAAGCCCCTGACTGTGTCAGGCAAACGACATGCCAAATCGTCGTTACCATACCTAACTCCAGCCGATGTCTGCGTCCCAAAGCTCCCCAGTAATTCAGCCCACCCGCTGTCCTCTATCAAATCCTATCATTAGCAACCACAACTCATCGAAAAATGTACCGTACACCTTTAATCCTCTGGGAACGCAAGTCCTTTCCCGGGGCAGACCACCTCCTGCTCGTCAAATACTTGAAAATATTCTGCTAAACTCTTAATCGTACAGAGTCGATATAACTGACATGTAAGACCATTCTCAGACAGCGAGACATCCTTCTTCATTAGGGCTCAGAGCTACCCGGAGAGGATTATGGCATTTAGGCCAATTATTCTTAATGGTAAACACTTGAAGTTGCATAGGTCTATCAAGGAGCCAGATTTCAATAGCAAGGTTGTCTTAGCTACGGATACATGGAACTATGTGCAGATGTGGTTAGCATCTAATAGACAATCAAAGGATGACTCAAAGAACAAGGCTTTGTTTCACTGGGAACAGGCGAAACACTTTTTCAATGCATCTTTATCTCTTCCTCCAACATCTTCTCCTCTGACTGCATACTATGCGGCGATGAACGCAACAAAAACCCTACTGATCATAAAAAGCGTACAACATTCTGATCATCATGGCGTAGGAGGGACTAATGATACAAACGCAAAGGCATCTCTATCAAACGTTCAGGTCAGCTTCAAGAGCAGAGGCATACTAGCAGGCTTGTGTGATTATTTGGGAGAAGCTGCAAGTGGTGAATACACTCTGAAGGACATCCTATATAATCTGCCTTGTGTGCACAGAGCGTTTATACTCACGTTCCCGTCGCAACGAGAACTTTTCATACCCATCGAGAAGCCTGAGTTTGTCAGAAAGAACAAATCCACC
The DNA here is from genome assembly GCA_030641115.1 of Planctomycetota bacterium. Classification (GTDB taxonomy): domain Bacteria; phylum Planctomycetota; class Phycisphaerae; order Sedimentisphaerales; family Anaerobacaceae; genus DAOWID01. Next base: position 4,932 of record DAOWID010000402.1, read on the forward strand.
GAAAGTTGGCTCTGTGCTGAGATCACCAACAAGAAATATGCGACCAAGCATACCCTCAATAAACTGCCAAGTTGTTTTGAAAGAGATGCGGGCATTCCCGACAAATTCGTTGTCAGGGTAAAGGACAGGTTCCCATGGAAACAGGGAGATGTGAATAACTTGAAACGTTTAACAAATTATCACAGAAAAATCCGTGAGCACCTATTATATATCCACGGCAAATCCATCCTGTGGTACATTAAGCGAACCGGAAGAATCGATGGACTAATTAACCGGTCGTGTTTGACCTTGCGATTTGCTGCTCTACATCGACTCAGTGAATTGGCAAGATACCATCCACAACTGCTTTCTCGACATTTCAAAGCCAAACATAACTGGCTTCTGTCTGAGTTCATCGCCAGGTCTTTGCATCAATACATAGATGAGGTATCATGTGAAATGACAGGAAAAGGGATACTTGTTCCTGGATATCGGTAGTGTCACATAAAATGTACCGTACCCCTTTAATTTATCCCCACAAATCATTTCTGGGATGAAGCAGGAATCCAGACTCTGTAACCTCACAAACAGGACCTCTGTTACTGTTGCTGATAATAAAGATACGGTGAAAATTCGGCTTTGCTTTACACGACTGAATTTTGGAAAGCAAATACCCTGTTGCATTTTCCGGATCCACTGAAACAAAGGGCCAAGCATCGCGAATCAAAACCCAGTCCTTATCATATCGGGAGAACTCAGGCTTCAGAAGCTTTTCTTCTTTTTTGTCAATAACGTTGAGCATAACCCTTGACCACTCCTGGTCAGTATGATCCTGAGCCCCCCATCCCCCCTTATGGGCATTCTTCTCAATCTCTTTCCTCAGCTCTTCTGTAGCTCGTTTCGGGTCATCTGGCTCGACAGGAGTAACGAAGTGAGGTGGTGGTTCGATTCCTTCTGATCTTCTCAAAACATCTTTGTGTTGCTCATTCTCCGGCCTTGCGTCTGTATGCTCAATACCAATTTTCTTGCCACCCATTGTCAGCAAGAAGTCGGGCTTATCATTGGGTGATTCTCTATAAATCAATTCCAATGGAAATGTGAGAAGATGATCTCCTACAGCAAGTGAACTCAAAAGGTGAGCCATCGCATACGGCTCAGTATATTCCTTACTTCTAGCCCCACTCATCAAGGGACCTACAATATCAATCGACCGTAAAATGTCGAGGAGTGCAGCTTTGTTTTCTGCTTTGAAATTCATCGTCTTATATGTTTCCATACGAGTTTAATAGGGACGTTTACGTATTTATGTTACCTTATTCAGTTCTTTTACTTTTGTTTATTTACAGCATCAGCCTTCCTTTTCTTCTTTGCAGGACCTGCTGCTCATCAACGAAGCCCAAAAATAGTAAACGTCCCTAATTATTCCCTATTGTTCAAGATCTACGCAATACGATTTGGTCCGAAGTAAGCCCCTGCTCCTCCGACCATTGTGTTGATGCAAGGAACTCTTTTTGAGATTGATCTATCAGCGGCTTCAATTTCCAAAATGAGATACCCATGAGAATCAATGGCAGTAGCAGAATGATTATCACACTAGTTAGAAGTGAATCGAAAAACCATTTGCCAATTAGCATCCCAAAGAATCCGATAACTCCAAGGAACCCACCCAGAATGGAGCCAAAAACAGCTCCTCGGCCGACAGCTCTCCTTCTTTCCTTTGCGGTCATGTGCGAGCAGATCTCTTTTACTTGATCGGATTGAAACGGAGACCAAGTGCTGTGTGATGTGCACAAAAGCAGAATCGATAATGGCAACAGAAGGAATAGATAGCGCATTGTGTTTCTCCTATAGCGAACAATGTTTATATGGTTTCC
>DAOWID010000460.1 GCA_030641115.1 Planctomycetota bacterium
AATAATGCCGCCTAAAGCCGACCCCATCAGACCGGCATAACCACGCGGCAGCGTACCTGGTATCCCTTCCCTTACTGGGTCGTTAGGGTCTATCAGCCCATCAAGACGCGCTATATATCGTGGTTTCGGCTCCGGACCTTGGCTCAACTTTTCCTCAAGACCTCTTGCCCCCTCGTGTATATAAGCGTCAATTTCACCAGTGCCGAACTTCTGGCCTTCGTAGCTGATCACGTTGGGACTGAAAAGCACACGCGTAAACAAGAGCCAGATACACACAAGTCCTACAATTGCCAAGGCTATCTTCTCAACGTGTTCCTCTAAAAAACTCACAATTTTCATGTCTCGTATCCTTCAACTCGCGCTTCGTTCGCTTCTTACGCCTTTTTTGACCGGCTCATCGTACGCCGGTTTGATCTTCTGCCTGCAGCGATGTCTTAATCAATTCGGGCTTGATCGCATCGTAGCCCACCTTGTTAAAGATATATTCGCAGATCAAATCCAGTTCCACCACTGCATCTTCGCCATAACGATAGTACCTGTGAGCCATGCTTTCCGGTTCGACCGGACTCCAGCTACTTTCCAAAATCGATATCTGGTTGTGCTCGAAGATTTGCTCTTGTTCCTGACCAAAAAATCCACTGAATCCGTGTTTCTTGGCGCTGCAGAGCTCGTCCATAAACGGCAGAATCGCCTCTGCGCTGACCAGAACAACAACATTGAAATGGATAACATCGATATCATCATCGCAAAACCGTCCTGTGCACGGTTGGGCAAGCCCACCCATCGCCGAAAGAACATACGTAGGCTGATCTTCGTTAGTTCTTCTCATGGGCCGTCCAAACCTTCGCCCCCTGGCGGACCGGCCACGCCTACCTTCAACCCCCAGATTGAAACTTACCCTTGAAAGCCGTTTGACCGGTGACCTGAAAACACTGCTTGACCCGGAATTACACGCAGCTATTGTATCGATAACATCCTCAATGACCCAGTAACCTAACTGCCAATACCAGCAATTCTTAACTGCCTCGCTTATCCCGGCATATTCGTATATCTTCCAGAATTCATATCCGCTCAAATCAACCGGATTGGTGTAGACCAAACCAGATGTCCCTTTCTGTCGGCAGAGCTCGTCCACTATCGTAGACTCAACCTTGCTGAACCGCATACCGGCGTATGGGCTTCCCACTAACCTGCTGGGTGACCTGCCGGGTGACCTGCTGAGTGGCCCTATCGAGCTCGAAGGACGTCTCATCCCCGGCCGCACACGCGCCCTTGAGCTTTCCAGAGCACTTTTTAGCTCGCTGTCCGTGGGACACTCAGTGCCATTCATCCCCGCAATTAGCTCGTCTATACGCGAGCGAAACCCCTTGCCAAATTCCTCGAAAACAAATTGAGACCTTCCGTTCGGGTCGGGAAATATCTTGTAGCTCAATAACTCTCTTTCAGTGCTGTGCCTGCCCAAGCGTGCTATCTCATTGGCGTCACTTTCGTAAAACCGTTGATACTCCTGCTCCACCTCCCACTGGCCACGCGCAACGGCCGGCATGTTCTTGATTATCCGGTCCTTCGCGATGCTCTCCGTATCTATCTGCTTTTTGAGCTTACTGCCCAGCAGTAACGGCGTGAGCACTAAAATGAGCACCGCGACCACCGCCAACACGGTCGACACCAGCAGCGATACATTACTCTTGAAAACGCTTAATTTTTGTAACAGATCTTTGAAATTCGGCATATCCATTTTAGCTCACCTATCTCCTAAAACTCGACCCCGCCCGGAAGACTACGGGTCCTGCTTGGCGCCGCACCACTGCCGGGTGCCGTACTGCTGCTGGGTGCTGGACGTGCACGCATCCCGTAAGGACTACCAGGCAGCATGCCCATACCAGGTGTCTCCGGCTCGATGGGCGCATCTTTCCAGACAAACTTAACATTCAGTATGAACCAATAGTCATTCGTCTCATAGACAGGATTACCGTCACGGTCCAGCATCTCTTTCCCGAAGTCATCCAGCTTAGCAACTTTGCCGATTTCCTCTTTCGTCATGGGATCAATTAAAAACTGCTTACCGGCGCGCATGCTCCTCATTTCGTCCGGTTGTTCATATCTGACATCCACAGCGCCTATACCTTTAGGCATTGCCTCATCCAATCCTACTGGGCCCTTGGTCAGCCTGAAATGGTTGGGGTCCGCCTTCTCGTACAGTTCAAATGGGCTGTTCCCATCGACAATATCATCAAGGTGCGCCAATCGAGTAACGAATCCCCACCGGCTCGGCGCCTTTTCCGCCCCGATTGGCTCCAACAATTCACCTATGTCTTTGTACGGACTGTACCCCGCAATTGTCACAACAAAGCCAGACTTCTTTTCAGGTTGAGTTGTCTGGGCCCCGAACCCAAACGCCGGAGCATACGGACTATCCATCATACCCATTTCCCGCATCGCTCCGTACTCCTCCATCATGTAATACTCGTCGTCGTAGCCCTCATACCCCTCCATCTCTGTTGTCCTCATCCTGTCGCCCCGCCTCATCATAGCTGTACTGCCAAAGTTTGTCTTTGCAAGGTCGTTTGCATAGTAAAGTGACATATTTGTTACAAAAAGCTGCTTTCGCTCCTTGCGGTCGGTCTCCAAAACCGTTTCGACGTTGCCATCGGCAAACGCCTCGTAAAGCTCCTTCTGCTCAGCGTTGTTTTTCGCACTCGGCAAGGCCGACAGTATAGTCTCATGCAATAGCGGAACCACTTCACGGTACTTAAAAAGCTCAAACTCCTTTTTTATTGTCGCTTCATAACCGGAACCTTTGCGTTGTTCGGCTTTGAGCTTGTCACTCGCCTGCTTGACAACGCTAATGACATTGCCAATATTCTGTCGAACTTGACTGTTCTTGGCATAGTTGATCTTGTCCAAGCTCGTTCGCCCCAGACCCATAAGTGAAACGCCAAGCAGCAGACACGCCGCCACAGTAAAGTACTTGCCCTTACTTGCCCAGGCCATTGACCGCGCAACACTACGAGGCAGCAGGTTGCTCTCTATCGTGGCCAACCCCATACCCTGCAGAGCAAGGCCATAGACAATCCCAAAATCGCAGACGTTCTCGTGGAACTTCGCCGCCGAAACACCTGGGCCCATCGCAAGTCGCTTAAACGAATCAGGCCTCTTAACAGCTATTTGCAGTGTCTGCTGCAGATATTTCAGCAGGCCGCGCAGCTTTGTCCCCCCACCCAGAGCGATTATCCTCGTGAATTTCGTATTCGGGTTGCTACTGGTGTAAAAGCCCAGCGACCGCTGGACCTCGGAGGCCATGTCAGTAAAGACAGGCTTCATCGCCTGAAGTATTTGCCTCGCATACTTGCTCACCGGAGCCGTTCGTTTTAGTTTCTCTGCCTTTTCAAAATTCAGCTTAAACGTGTCTGCTATCGCCTTGGTAAACGCGTTGCCCCCTATCAGGATACATCTTTGCCAAACCGTCGACTTTGTGCAGACAACCAGATCCGTGTTCTCCGCGCCGATGTTAAGAACAACCGTCGCTCGATTATCCGACTTGAGCAAATCAGGACGGTCGTACAACGCGTAGTTATACAGAGCCATCGGCGCCATCTGAACGTAGCCAACCTGCACATCTTCTCTGCCGAAGTGCTCCAGCGCCGAGTTGACAACTTCATTCTTGATCGCAAAAATGCCGACCTTCTTTTCCGGCCTGTCTTCCTTCGTCATCAACTGCCAGTCCCACTGCACATCGTTGATATCGAAAGGAATCTGTTGGACTGCCTCGAACTTGATGATTTCGCCAATCCGTTTCGACTCGACAGGCGGCAGATTCACAAACCGTGCGAAGCTGTTCTGGCTCGGCACAGAAATGACTACCTCATCCTCGCCCAGGTCGTTCCGCTGTACAAACTTGCGCAAGCTCAGTGCAATCAGCTCATCCCTTTCGGCCTCCTTTACGCCGCTTCCGGAAAGGATCTTGCCGTGCCGGATATTATCGAACCCGATCACTTGCGCAACGCCGTTGACGACGGCTAAGTGCAACGCCTTCAGCGAATTGTTGCCCAGATCTATTGCCCAAACGGAATCGGATACTGTCGCCATAACAAACCTCCCGCTTGCTGTCCAAAAACTACTTCAAAACCACAAAATACCATTCCTACTCACAATTTCATAGCGCGCACCTGCGCCGCCTAACTTAAATACGATTATACCACAATTTTCGTTCGCATCCAAGCCTTTTTTTGACCCCACGCCGGCCACCCCAGACATACCACGTTCACGCTCAAATCCCCATTTTTCGCATATTTAGCCCCGCTTCACCCCGTGAGATGACTCTTGTCTATCTCACCGGGGCCACCGCCCACCAATCATATCTAAATACGAATGACTCCCATCCTATGCTGTCATTCCTGCGCAG
>DAOWID010000450.1 GCA_030641115.1 Planctomycetota bacterium
AGGAATTTGCCTGTATCTTTGGCGAGAACTTTGCCGGCGAACCTTGTAGAGCCGTAACGAGCGGGTATAACAGCTAAAACTCTCACTCTCATCAAGCCTTTATGCCGGCAAAGTCTCTTTTGCCAAGTAAGTTGTGCATCTTTGCCAAAAGAAGAAGAGAGCCGGCAGCAAGAGGGTCACACAACAGTTATCTAACTGGGCCCCTATGATAAGAGGATAATTCAGGCTTGTCAACAGGCCCCGTTAGAAATTTTCGCGCTTTGCACTATATTTTTGTTACAGAGTTTCTAATTGTAAGGTCGCAGTAGGCCAGATATACTTTAGCCGGCTTGGCTGTTGACTTATTCCTTGGCAGAGCAAGGTCCTGAGACCGTCAGAACGAAAAATCAAGGAGTGAAAATCATGAAGAAGGGCTTGGCAATAATTGTTGTTGTACTTGTCGCGGTGGCAGTCGTTATTGTAGCGATTGGCTGTAAGCAGAAGCAAAGCAGCAAGTATAAGTACCGTATTGCTGTGATTCCCAAGGGGACAACGCACATTTTCTGGAAGTCGATCCATGCCGGGGCGGTTAAAGGCGAGCAGGAATTCCAGGCCTTGGGCGTGGACGCTATATGGAAAGGGCCTCTCAAAGAGGACGATAGAGAGTCGCAGATTAGGGTCGTGGAAGATTTCATAACGCGCGGTGTGGCGGGGATTGTGCTGGCACCGCTGGATGATGTGGCGCTGCGGGGGCCGGTTCGGGAAGCTGTAAACCGCGGCATTCCGGTAGTAATAATCGACAGCGGTCTCAAGAGCAAAGATTACGTTAGCTTTGTGGCAACAGACAACTACGTCGGCGGCAGGAAGGGAGGCAGACGTCTGGCGGAGATTTTGGGTGGGAAAGGCAGGGTGATTCTGCTGCGATACCAGGAAGGTTCAGCCAGCACGATGAACCGGGAGCAGGGGTTCCTGGACGTTCTCAAAGAGGAGTACCCGCAAATCGAGGTCGTCAGGTCGAACCAGTACGGCGGAGCAACGACAGAAAGCGCTTACGAGGCGAGCGAGGGCCTGCTGATGCCATTGCGGACACCTGACGGAGGGTTGACGATTGACGGAATTTTCTGCCCGAACGAGTCTACGACGTTCGGGATGCTGCGGGCGCTGCAGGATGGCGGCCTGGCGGGCAAGGTGAAGTTTGTGGGCTTTGACAGCTCTGAACGCTTAGTGGCGGGGCTAAAGAAAGGTGAAATTCACGGGCTGGTGCTGCAGGATCCGATCAATATGGGTTATCTGGGGGTCAAGACGATGATCAGGCACCTGGAGGGTGAGCAAGTCGAAAAGCGCATCGACACCGGCTCAGAGGTGGCGACTCCGGAGAACATGAACGAGCCAAAGATAAAGAATCTGTTGGAGCCGGATTTCAAGAAATGGCTGAACGAGTAGAACCGGACCAACCAAACGTGTGGCTCCAGATGCAGGGGATATGCAAGCGCTTCGGGGCGACGGTTGCGCTGGAGGATGTGGGTATCGAGGTTACTGGGGGCCAGGTGCTGGCGCTGGTTGGCGAGAACGGTGCCGGCAAGAGCACACTGATGAAGGTGCTTTCCGGGGCGGTCAAGGCTGATGCGGGGCAGATGCGGCTGAATGGTGCTGTGTATCAGCCGAGCAATCCACTTGAGGCTCGGCGGGCAGGAGTGGCGATGATCTATCAGGAGCTTTCACTTGCGCCGCACTTGAGTGTAGAAGAAAATATCATGCTGGGGATGGAGCCGGCGACGCTGGGCGTGGTGCACGGCAGAGAGGTACGCCGCCGGGCGATCGAGGCGATTAAGGAATTCGACAATCCGGAACTGACGCCTCACGCTCGGGTCAGCAGATTGTCGGTGGGGTCGCAGCAGTTGGTGGAGATTGCACGGGCTCTGGCCATCGGCTGCCGTGTGCTGGTGCTGGACGAGCCGACGAGCAGTCTGACACAGCAGGACGTGGAACGACTGTTCGAGCTTATCGGCCGGCTCAAGAAACAAGGTAAAGCGATTGTTTACATTTCACACTTTATTGAGGAGGTCAAGCGCGTTGCGGATACGGTTACTGTTCTGCGCGATGGCAAGGTGGTCGGCAGCAGTAACGTGGCTGCGATTAGCACCGATCAGATAATATCGCTTATGGTAGGTCGGCAGATCGAAGAGCTTTACCCTCGCTCTGCGCGTCAGGCTGGGGAGGTAGTTTTGGAGATTGAAGATTTAGCTGGCCTGCAGAAGCCTGAGTCTGCGAGTTTGCAGTTATGCCGTGGTGAGGTGCTGGGCATCGCCGGGCTTGTGGGAGCAGGACGAACGGAGCTATTGCGAAGCCTATTCGGGCTGGAGCCGGTGCGCAAAGGAAAAATCAAGCTGGGCATTTACACCGGCCCGGCTTCGCCGGTGAGGCGGTGGATGCAGGGAGCTGGATTCTTGAGCGAGGACCGCAAAGAAGAGGGACTGGCGCTTTCTCTGAGCGTAGCGGATAATGTGACATTGTCCAGACTCAAAGGCTTCGGCCCGCTTGGGCTGGTACTGCCGAGCCGACAGGATAGAGCCACTCAGCGGTGGATAGAGCGATTGGGTATCCATTGCGGCGGGCCAAGAGACCGACTATCCTCTTTGTCCGGGGGCAACCAGCAGAGGGTTGCGCTGGCTCGATTGCTTCAGCACGATGTAGATGTGCTGTTACTTGACGAGCCGACGCGTGGTATCGATGTGGCAGCCAAGGCGATGATTTACAGGTTGATTGATGAATTGGCGACCGGTTCGCCGGCGGAGGGACGGCCACCTAAGGCTATCCTAATGGTGAGCAGTTATTTGCCAGAGCTTCTCGGGGGGTGTGACCGAGTGGCAGTGATGTGTCGCGGAAGATTGGGCCGGACGCACCGGATTGACGACGTCGATGAGCATAAGCTTATGCTGGAGGCAACCGGACAGGAGAGCGGAAGTTAGAATTTAGAATGGAGAATTTAGAATGAAGAAAGAAGAAAGTGGAACGGAGAATTCTCAATTCTCAATTCCAAATTCTCAATTCTTCAGCAACTGGGGGCGCTGGCTGAATACGGTCGGACCCGTCTTGGCGCTGCTGGCTGTGTACGGGCTGTTTGCGATTATTGCGCCGGCGAGTTTTAGGACTGCGCGGAGCCTGGAGACTATCGCCCGCCAAACGACGCTCGTAGGTATACCGGCCTTGGGGATGACGCTCGTGATAATCTCCGGCGGAATTGACCTGTCGGTTGGCTCGGTGGTGGCCCTGAGCACGGTGGTGATCGCGTGGCTGCTGCAGTACGGCGGCATGGATCCACTGATGGCGGCGCTTGGTGGCGTCGCGGCGGGAGCGGCGTTCGGACTCATTAGCGGGTTTTTGATAACACGGCTGCGGGTAGTTCCGTTTATTGTGACCCTTGGTATGATGCTGGTGGTGCGGGGGACGGCTAAAGGCATTGCGCGCGAGCAGACGATTGCTGTCGAGCCGCCGGAGCTGATGGGGTGGCTGGAGGGCCTGCTGAGCTCAGTGACGGGGACGGAGCAAAGCTGGATGCTGGTGCCGCCGGGCGTGTGGGTTATGCTCGGTCTGGCGGTGGTGATGGCGGCTGTGCTTCGGTACACGCGCCTGGGGCGGCATACATTTGCCATCGGTTCTAACGAGCAGACGGCACGGCTTTGCGGGGTGGCCGTGGAAAGGGTTAAGGTATTAGTCTTCACGCTGGGCGGCGCCTTTGCCGGGCTGGGTGGACTCATGCAGTTCTCACGGCTGACAAAGGGCGACCCGACCGTGGCGATAGGGCGAGAATTGGATGTGATAGCGGCGGTGGTCATCGGAGGCGGCAGCCTTTCCGGCGGCGAAGGGTCGATACTGGGTACAATAGTGGGGGCTTGGATTATGACCGTTATCGCTTCGGGATGCACGCAGAGGGGGTATCCAAATTGGGTGCAGGAGATTATTACCGGGGCGATTATCATTGCGGCGGTGGCGCTGGATCGGTTGCGGCATCGCTGGGCTTGAACAGACAAGCGAGGTTCAATCCGCCCGCGGCGGACCGGTGCAACTTTGGTGCGCCTCCCAAGCGTGTCTCGTATTGCGTGCAATAGAGCCGTTTTTTTCCAATTCTCCAGGCTGCAGGAACTGGATGGTTCGTTACTCACGGCACTTGTTTTGCGGTATTTCTGTGGCCTAAACTCCAAAGAGGTGGGCGAGATATTGGACTTGAGCCCATCTACTCTGCGGAGGCGGCTGCCCAAGCGAGATCAAAAGTGACCAGATTGAAATAGAAGGAGAATAGAAGATGGGTAACAAAAGAATATGTCTGTTCACAATTGTCCCGTTATAAGTTGAATAATAACAGTTGGTTATGAAATTCGAGATTTTCATTTTGCGACACATTTTTCGTAAGTACCGTTGTAATAGGGACTTTCTCGAAAAGTACAATGCTGAGAATTTGCAGGATTTCGCTCAAACTTGAGTCGAGATCCAGTTCTTTCTTGATAATGGCTACCAGGACATAGACACTGATGGCGATCCAGATTTGAGTCTTTACCGCGTTCTCGGTAGTCCCGAAAAATGTTTTGATACGTAAATATTGTTTGATCCATTTGAAGAAGATTTCTATCCGCCAACGGCATTTGTAAAGTTGAACTATTGTCAATGCTGCAAGCGTAAAGTTGTTTGTTAGAAATACGAGCCTTTTGTCGGTCTCGGAGTCGAAGTAGCTTATACGGCGAAGAACAGCAGGATAATCTTTCGATGTCTCGTAGCCTTTCAGTACAATCGTCTGGTCGCATCGCAGGCCAGTTGTCTTGTCGACTTTGCGATAATAAAGACGACGATAATCGAGATTGCATTTGGCTCTTGTGACAAAGAAGCAGAGGTTTTGACCGAATGTGTAAAGACCAGCGAAGTCGATGTAGCCACGATCCATGATATAGAAGGAACCCGGTTCCAGAACCAGTTCGTCGAGAATGTTTACATCGTGTACTTTTCCGTCCGTAATGCGGATAAAACAGGGTATAGAGCCTCTCAGGTCCATTAGAGTATGCATCTTGATTGCGGCTTTGTGTTTGCGAAACTTCGCCCATGGAAACAGTGACAGACACAAATCGATGGTTGTTGAATCGAGAGCGTAAGCGGCTTGGGCCAACTGTACAGCGAAATCGTCTTGGGCATACAGCTTTCGAGCAATGCCGATTAACACCTGTGCGAAGTCGGCATATATTCGCCAATCTCTGTTTTCGTTTGCCTTGGCCAAGGTGTTGCGAGAAACTTTTCCACGAATGCCGCAATGGTACAGTTTGGATTGCATGGCTCGCAGGCAAGTTTCGATGTCCCGAAGGCTCTGGCGGTATGTTATCTGAGCAAAAGCCATACAGAGGTACTGATCGAGACAGGAAAAAGTTCGTACCCGATAGTTGCCTGCATAACGGCGAACGCATGTGTCGAATTCGCGTTTTGGAAGGAACTCTATCAGCTGTGAGAAAACTATTCGTCCCGTGTACATTGGCCAATCCTTTCGATATCGCCATGAAAACAATTCGGCCAAAGTCTACGAACGAGTTGAAGTCGATAACAGTCATTTTTTCTTATAACCTATTGGATTTATTAGGCTTACAGTAATCCTCTAAAACCTTAACGGGACAGTTGTGAT
>DAOWID010000392.1 GCA_030641115.1 Planctomycetota bacterium
TGGTTCCGGCTCGACCGGGTTAGGAAATAAAAGTCTTTCTGTTCTGTTGGCAGAACTCGCCGATGAAAATGTCTTTGATTTATCGGCTACGAGCAGTACAATTTCGCTTCTGGAATTAGTTGTGTGTTCTATTGATGAGGAACTGGTCTTATGCGGGTACACTTGTCTCGGCCGGACATCACTGACGAAGAAATCGAAGCGGTCTGTGCGGTGCTTCGAACTCCCAATCTTGCGCTCGGCCCGAAACTGGTCGAATTTGAGAGTGCTCTGGCTGAGTACGTCGGCACGAAGCGGGCTGTCGCTGTGAATAGTGGGACCAGCGGCTTGTTTTTATGTATGCTGGCGCTGGGAATTGGCCAGGGCGATGAGGTTATCACTACGCCATTTACCTTCATTGCTTCTGCAACTCCCATTATGATGGCTGGTGCCAAGCCCGTTTTTGTCGATATCGACCCTGCAAGTTTGAATATCGACTCTGCGAAGATCGAAGCCAAGATTACCGGCAAGACAAAGGCTGTTCTGCCGGTAGAGGTCTTCGGCAGCCCTGTCGGCATTGATAAGGTTTGCGACATCGCGCAAAGGAACAACTTGGCAGTAATCGAAGACAGTTGTGAGGCCCTGGGCTCTGCGTTGAATGGGAAGAAGGTCGGTACGTTCGGGGCGATGAGTGTATTTGCCTTTTATCCCAACAAGCAAATAACTACCGGCGAGGGCGGGATGATCTTGACCGATGACGATGATTTAGCGGATATGTGTGTGTCGCTTCGCAACCAGGGCAGGGGTAGGGATGGCGGCTGGCTGAGCCACGAGCGGCTGGGCTATAACTTTAGACTCAGTGACATCAATTGTGCGCTGGGGATTGTGCAGCTTTCGAGGATTGAGCAGATCAAGGCAAAACGCCGGCAAGTTGCAGGCTGGTACCAAGAAATGCTCGCGGACGAAGACAGATTGATAGTGCCTGTCGAGCCGGATGGTTGCGATATGAGCTGGTTTGTGTTTGTTGTCCGGCTTCAAGATAGTTATTCACTGAAGCAGCGGAATCAGATTCTGGAGGCGATGAGGGGCCGAAATATCGAGGTCGGCAACTACTTTCCACCTGTGCATCTACAGCCGTTTATGGCTGAGCGGTTCGGTTTCAAACAGGGCGACTTTCCTATCACCGAGTCTGTGTGCAGAAGCACTATTGCCTTGCCGTTCTATAATAATCTGACGAAGGACGAAGTTGCCACTGTCTGCAAGACATTGAGAGAGGTCCTCGATCAAAATCCGCCAACAGTTTGACCGGGCCGATATCTGATTTCATTTGTGAAGTTGGATCACCCAACGCCACTATGCTTACGGAGTAGCTCGACCACACAGTGGCGGGCTCGAGTGACCGCAATGTCCAGAGGCGTACTCCGTTTGTTGTTTCCAGCTTTGACCTCCGCGCCCTTTGCAGTAAGGGCGTGGACTACCTCCTTCTGGCCTTTTCTGCCGCCTAAGTGGAGAGGAGTCATGCTGTTTCTCCCTTTAGCGGTAAGCATTTGCGGGTTTTCTGCCAATATGGATTTGACTTTCACGACATGTCCTTTATACGCGGCAACCTACTGCTCTGTCACAGATGATTTGATGAGCTGTCATGCTGAGCCAAAGGCGAAGCATCTGGGTTTCGCTGGCTGGATTCTTCGCGGAGCTTGTCCTCGAGCGATACGAAGGGCTTAGAATGACACCCATCATTTGAGCTGTGACAGAGCACTACTAATGTTCGGACTTGTAGATAATCTTCCCGTCTTTCAGCACGTTTTCCAGAAATCCACTTTTGTCGTTTTCACGGCACAAGAGCACAGGTTCTATGCGCTTACTTACGTTACGAACAAGATTAAACAGTTCAGCACTTGTTTTGAGATAATCGCCACGAAACTTATCCACCACAACAGCGATATCTATGTCGCTATCTTTTTTGGCAGTACCTCTGGCACATGAACCATAAAGTACCACCATACTTACAGGCATACGACTTCTTACTTTTTGGGCGTACAGCCTGGCTATTTCAACAATTTTCTTATCCATAAGTAGAATTTCTTGGTTTTCTTGAGGAGTTCTTCGCATTTTCTTTGGGTAAGCGCCTTCAATAGAAGTTCCCTGTCTTCAGGATACCGCGCCTGTATGTTAAGCGGCATAAGTTCATTGAAAAGTGAAAAATGCTCCTCGCCAGCGCGTTCGTCAAATTTTGATTTTTCCGAAAGCAAGAGAAGATTATGACTATAAGGCGGCTCTTTTCTCTGAGTATGCCAAAAGTACGCTTTCAGACATTTCTCCACCACCTGATGGCAAAGAAAGCCGACATACAGAAATCTTTCTGATTCCAACATCGCTTTTGCACTCACCAAATCGTAATGCGCGCTATCCAGCCAATACTCTATTTTCTTGTTTATATCCATTACTCCTATCTATCTCCAGAAACATAATCTTTCCTCTCTCCCTTGGGCGAAATTATACCATATCAACGCGATAAAGACTAAAAGGAAAAAGCTAACATTTCCGTTTGGCATGTGCGGTTTTTTATACTATGTATTTAGTAGAGACAAAATGCTGGCGGGGGAGGAGGGTTATTGAAAGCGTTCCTTCGGAAGGGAGGAAATTCCAATGAGGGGGTGGAGAGTCAAACTCATATTTTTGCTGATAGTCTACTTTGCAGGCTTTGCAACCGCCATCTATACCCTGGTGCCTGCTCTTGAGCGACAAGCCCATCAGACTCGTGAGAAGAGTTTCGCATATTCGGCGTTTAAGTCGGACGAGCTGGCACAATCTTTCAGCAGGGGGATGCACAAGTGCGTTGATTTCGGCAAGGATGCCACCTGGCGTGCAGGGGCCTTTCTAAAGCAAAAGATCGATGAAAGGCAGTTGAGGGCCGACGGATAGGTGGCAGCGAAGCTGGTATGGCCCAGCAGTCTTGATTGCTAATGTATATGATATACGTTGCTTAGGTCTTTGAGAGGAGGGTATACGTGCGACATTGGTAGGCCGTGGGCATGAAAAGCCCACGGCCTTCAATGTATCAGGGACGATACGTGACAACATCCTCTTGATGAATTTACCTTCATCCACTCATTGCTGTCGGACGTTACGGACCTCCGAAGCATCGATTGTCAAAAGCCACAATCCCAGTCACAGCCTCAGTCGCAACGCCGGCCTTGGTTGTTGCAAGCTCCACCATCTGTTTGGCGACCGGTCATCCGACAGTCAAAGCCCTTCAGCAGAATCGTGCTCGACCGTTCCTCGTGTACGTGCATCCTTTCGAATGTTGCCAACTTGGTGGACCGACAAAACGCGAACAGGACAGAAAGGAGCCTTAAAGCAGCCTCAGGTCTTGAAGCGATTATCAAGTGAGCCTTTTTGGCAAGCTAAATCAACCTGGCCCGGCTTAGTTGATCGCCTGAGACTGTGTCGTATCGACGGTCATACTGTTCAACAATAAAAAATCAAAAAACGATTTTTTCTTGTCAAAGTATGCCTAACCTGCAATTTTGCAGAAGCCTTTCGGTTTCAGTCTCCGGGATTTATTCTATCCTCAGATTCTGCGCGCACTGGCCCGCCTGGAATGCTGCCATTTCGTAGAATTTCCGGCTGGTTGTGATCCCTGGAGGCTTTGCTTCTTCTCTCGTCAGGAGTACGATTGGCGTTACTGCAAAGGCCGTTAGCGTGTGACGAAAACTGCCTAATAGTCTGTCAAATTTGATTTTAGAGGTTGTCATTCTGCACTTGATGCGGAATCCATTCTTAAAATCTGGATTCCCGCCTTCGCGGGAATGACAGCTTACAGATCCAATCCTGACAGACTAATAGATGTGGTTAGATGTTTGACAACAACGACTTAGAGCACATCGTAATGCCGCCCGTCGTTTTGGGTTTTGCCCTTTTTCACGCAAGAATTAGTGGGCTATTTGATTAAGAAAACTCACAATTTGCATGTTAGATACTCTTGTCGGCGGCCAGATTGGCTAATCCATTCAACTGATATGACACGAGTGTGGAAGGGTTACGGACCATTCAAGCTGTTGGAATCAGGGTCGATTACGCCTCGTCTTTTTGACTCCAGTAGTCTTACTCAGTCTCACGTTCCTCTCAAAAAACCGCCTTTCTTAGCCGTTAGGCGGCATTTTTTCAGCCGCATGCTAGTGCCGCTTCTAAAAAGAAAATGTCACTTTTTGTCATTCCCGCGAAACCTGTCCTGAGCGGGGTCGAAGGAGCGGGAATCCAGGCCTGATATCTTCTCGATTCCGGCTCAAGCCCGGAATCACAAGACCCAAAAGTCACACTAATTTATTTGCAACGGCACCAGAAAACTCCTGTGGCAATACTATAAACGCAGAATCGTACGCTGGGGCTCGCCCCACCATTATTCTTGTTGACAGACAGACTCACGTTTGATAAGGTAAAGTTTACGGATGCCGTCCTGAGCGGAGTCGAAGGATTGACGCATCTGCCTGGAGATCCCTATGCGAGATGCGAAAGGACCTTAATGAAAGGGAGAAATAACTAAGGTGTCCTGTGACTCGGTAGACTTTGACCTCCAGTGAATTGATGGTATTGAGTAAAATGAAAAACATATATCTGAAAGAAGAATGCCAAAAGTAAATCCGGACATAATCCGTTGGGCTAGAAAAACAGCAGGACTAACCTTGGAACAAGCTGCAACGAAGATTAGCCTTCATCAAGCACGAGGTGTGTCCGCTGTTGATCGACTTGCTGCTTTGGAGTCTGGTGACGATGAGCCGACTAGATCGCTTCTTACGAGAATGGCAAAACAGTATCGACGACCGCTGTTGACGTTCTACATGACAGCACCGCCACGAAAAGGTGACCGTGGCCAGGATTTCCGGACACTTCCGGAGGACTACTCAGATACTGATGAGGCATTGTTGGATGCGCTGATTCGCGATGTAAAGGCTCGACAGAGTATGGTTCGAGCAATGCTCGAAGATGAGGAGGACACCGAATCTCTTCCATTCGTTGGATCCCCGAGAATGTCTCAAGGAAAATCCGCAGTTTTATCATCAATTCAGGAAACACTTCAGATTGATAGAACAGAATTTCATGCCCAGCCTTCTCCTTCCGAGGCATTTACGTTGCTGCGTAATCGAGTTGAAGCAGCAGGAGTATTTGTCCTACTCATTGGTAACCTTGGAAGCTATCACACTGCAATAGATTTAGAGATATTTCGCGGATTCGCTCTTGCAGACGATATAGCACCATTTGTAATAATCAATGACCAAGATGCTCGTTCAGCGTGGTCATTCACGTTACTTCACGAACTTGTTCATATTTGGCTTGGGCAGACTGGTGTTAGCGGTTGGAGGGCGGAAATCGCAATCGAAAGGTTCTGTAATGATGTTGCGAGTGAGTTCTTCTTGCCTAGCTTAGAGCTTGAACAACTTGACGTTAACAACAGGACAGATGTGGAATCAGCTCAGAGTCGAATCAGTGAATTTGCGAGGAACCGGAATCTTAGTGGTTCTATGGTCGCCTACAAACTGTATCGAATGGGTACTATCAACTTTGAGAGTTGGAAACTTCTAAGTGAGACCTTTCGAAAAATGTGGCTTGACCGACGGAATGAGCAACAAAAAAGGGCACGTGAGCAGGAAAGTCATGGACCAACTTATTATCCCGTTCGTCGGCATCGTATAGGCAAAGCATTGCTTGAGCTTGTTGGTTCTATGATGCGTGCTGGTGCTATAACAACATACAAAGCGGGAAAAGTGCTCGGCGTCAAGGCTAAGAACGTACAAAACCTTCTTGACGTTGGTAGATTGTTGTAGGGGATTCTGTTGCTTTACTTGTTGGATGCAAATGTTCTTATTGACGCAAGCCGGGACTACTACCCGCTTGAACGTGCCCTGAGTTCTGGGAATGGCTCGAGAACGCTGGCGAGAATGCTCATGCAAAGATACCGGTCGAAGTGTATGAAGAGATTCGTGACGGGAAAGACGAACTTGCGAACTGGGCAAAGCAAGACCAGATTTCAACAGATCTTCTTTTTCAAGAGGAAGTCGATGTCTCTCTGGTCTCTTATGCGACCGACCATGGATACGCCTCTGATCTCACTGATGATGAGGTAGTGAATATAGGTCGCGATCCATTCCTGATAGCATATGCCCTCAAAGATAAGGGGAGTAGATGTTTAGTGACCACAGAAGTATCTAAGCCCAGTAGACTGCGGGCGAACCGCCATTTGCCCGATGTATGCGCTGACCTTGGGGTGAGGTGCTACAATACTTTTGAATTTGTACGCGCTCTAAATTTCAGCACTAGATGGAATTCTCCATAAGGCAAATGGTGCGAAATATTGGACCCCACGTGGCCGGCTGAGCAGAGATAAGAAAGGATAATGAAAGAGATACTGCTAACCCCGTAATCGCGTAAGCCATCTTGTGGAGCGGTCCTCCATCAGTCCACAGTCCCAAGGACTCCTTACGGAGGACGCCTAACGGCGGAGTCCCTAGGACTGTGGAGCAACGGCCAAAACACGAAGGTCACAGACATTCCTACCCTCTATCCCTTACCCGCTATCCCCTGTACCCTATCCGCTATTTCTTCCAAGCATCCAGAATCCAACTTTAGTTCACTTTAGGCACTTTAGCTCACTCCTCACTAACGATTATCCAGAATCAAGCATCGAGAATCCAGCATCCACAATCCGTGTTCATCAGTCCTAATCAGTGTCCCACCAAATTGACTATTGATTATTTCTCTGCGTCCTCTGTGCCTTCTGTGGCCAAGATAGACTTTTCACTTGACACTTAACACTTGGCGCTGTATAATACATATCTAACTAAATTGAAATAGTGAATATTGAATACCCTATGGTCAATAGTCAATCGTCAATAGACAATACTAAATCGCAAATGTATGCCACCCAACTTGCTCTACAAGTGTCGAGAATCCTTTACAAATCGGCCCTATTATGCAAAACAAACCCAATTTTCTAAACGCCCCAATGGACTTAAGTGCCGCTTTCACAGGTGGTTATGAAGGATTTCGCGTCTACCAGGTCCGCCAAAACAAAGCCAAAGCAAACCCAATCAAACCCAAAACAAACCCGATTAAGGCCAAAACAAACCCAATCAAACCCAATGCAAACCCAATCAAACCCAATTTGCGAAAAGGCAAGAAATGAACGCAACCTTTTGTATTACCAGGGCTTATGGAAATAGACCACGCCTCCGGACCATCGGACAAATCCGAAGCGCCTACGATCAGCTATCCGGCCAGACAAGGCCTCCTCTCGCTCCGATGCCGACTGCCGCCGGAGCAAGATTCACCGGGACCGTCTCCAACAAATTGCAGAATACACGCACAGGCATATCTTACGGCGCCAGCACCGGGCCATTGCTGGCAATGGCCGGGCCGGATAGTAAACTCGGCGAAAAAATCAAAAATTCACCACGGAAAACTTGAAACTTAATCCACGCTTGAAAAGCTGTATGCCAAATGCTATACACCAAACGCTATGGATAGGCTATATGGTTTGATATTTGATGTTGACGGCGTGGTTGCTGACACGGAGGCGGTCAATTCAAGAGCTTCCATAAAGGTTTTCGAGGATTTGTTTGGCATCAAGGGTGTTAAGCGTGAGGATTTCGAAGCAGGCTTAGGGAGGGGGGCGGAAGAATACGTCAGAGCTGGTGCGAAAGTTCACGGCTTGGAGTTGACCGACCAGCAAGTAGCGCAAGTGACAAAGATGCGACAGGAAACTTTCTTGAAGATTCTACAGGCTGAGCCGTTGCCTCCCTTCCCCGGCGTATTGGAACTGATGGAGAGTGCATTGGAAAGAGAAGATTTCCGAGTAGCCATTGCCACGTCCGGCACACTTGAAAAATCGAGAGCTGTTCTGGAGGCAACAGGAGTCCCATACCGCAGAATGGTTTATATAAATGGTAACGACGTCAAAAATAAGAAACCCGATCCTGAGCTTTTCCTGCTTGCTGCCGAACGCATGGGCATCGAGCCGGCAAATTGTGTTGTGATCGAAGATGCTCCCAACGGCGTGCAGGCCGCCAAGGCCGCCGGCGCCAAGTGCATCGCCGTCACAAATTCCACGATCGCAGCAAATCTCTCCAAAGCAGATTTAGTCTGCGATTCTCTTGAACAGATTGATCTTGGTATGATTCAGGAACTTGTCGACTCGAACTGACCGGTCTTTCTGTCATGCTGAACGGCACAAAGAGATGACTAGAAACGAGATCGGCAGGATTGTTATGGAGAAGCGATAATTATGGCTGCACGTATCAATAAGGACGAGTTTGTACGCCGGGTCGCCAAACGTATGAAGGCTAATGAGACAACAGCTGAGGTTTGGGTCGATGCTGTGCTCGATACTATGTACGATGCTTTCCGAGGTGGAAAAGGGATAACACTGCCTGGCTTTGGTGGCTTCTATTTGGATAGAAGACGTGACGGCTGTGCGTTCAAATTCAATCCTGGCCAAAAACTACGCGCCCTGCTCGGTTGGTCATCAACGTATAAGGGGCCCCTGTGAACTCCAATTGCTCTACCCGAATTCGAGGGACGGTTGAGTGGTAGCCTCAAGCGCAGCTTGGGGATGGCTGAACTGTTTAGTGATAAGCGACCATCGCCAAGGTCTTCGGCCTTCGTAGCCTTCGCCGGAGGCGGGTCGAAGAGTCGAGGCAAGCGCCGAGACACGATCCGCGGCTTTTTTTCGCCAAGCTTATTGACTTGCTCGGCTTGCCACACTATAATTCTTGCTGTGAACGAAGGAGACTTGGATGTTGGGAATGCCTAAAACACGCGATCGTAGGGAATCTGGACTAGCGATACTATGGGTGAGACGTTCCACCAGATCCTCCGCCTAATTCAACAGGGCGACGTCAAGATATCAGACCACGGCTACGATGAGATCGCGGCAGACAGTCTCTACGCGAGAGACGCGCTGGGGTCCATCGCCGATGCTGTCGTAGTTGAGGACTATCCAGACTACCCAAAAGGGCCCTGTGTCCTTGTCCTTCAGAAGGATCGAGCCGGAGAACCGATGCATGTCGTCTGGGGTATCCCGAAAGGCAAGTCATCTCCGGCAGTTCTCGTCACCGCATACAGGCCGGACCCACGGCAGTGGGAGCCGGATTTCCTAAGGAGAAAGAAATGAGTACCAGGCAATACACAAAAATCGTGCATGAGGGAAACTATGTGGCGCAGGTTGATGTCAAATTGATCTACGCCGACGAAGGATGGTCTCCCTATCTTTCTTTAGAGGACGCTTATAAACTCGATGATGTTCGAGAGGCCTTAAGACGAGGCGATCTAAAAGCGGCTTCAAAACTGGGACGGGTCTACAAACTAACCCGCGTGGCTGGTTGACAAGGAGCCGTAGAGCAAGGGTATGCAGGATGGACATGCTCAAACTTCAACCCCGCCAAGCCTTTTGACTTGCCCAAAGTGCCATGTTATGCTCTTAGAATCTTATGGACGGATCGGTGATAACGAAGGCCGCTTCGACATTGAGTTCTGGCAACGGCAGGGAGATCAAGCCATTTTCAACGCAGCACTCGACATGATAATGGATTACTTGATGATCAGGCACGGACATGTTGACAAGCCCAGACTTCAGAGAACTGTTGAGTCTTTTGGAAAGTGGATTTAATAAGAGCAAAAGAAGCCAGCGACAGGCCTCAAGATTTGATAGATGCCAAAGAGCTTAGAAAAGCCGGTGGCAATTAAATCTAACATATGGCTGATCTAGCCCCATGGTTGCCTTGCTCGAGATACTGTGCAGAAACCTGATAATATTTATATGGAAAAAATGAAAAGAAAATTCTCTGAAGTACAGCTTACTTCAATAATTAAATATCAGTGTTTAGCAGAGTCAACAGTAAATTATAAGATCAAATTATATGAACTGTTATATCAATCAATAGCGGTGTTCAAAAAATCTTTGGAGGATGATATTGATAAAAAAATATTAGCTAAAGAATATGAAACTATATTTCACATTTTATTTATTGTAGGAACGCTGGATATTTATCATAGCTGGGAAAAAGGCATGACACAGTTTTTAAAGCAGGAAATTGGACCGGTTTTCAAGAGTAAACATAAAGGCATTTCTTTCGATAATCATGTAAGAAATTACTGTGAAAAAGAGATGAATATAATTATTGCGGATAAAGTATGGAATAAAATAAAGGAATTGCGTGAAGTTGTTAATGCTTATAAACATGGGACTAAGGAAAAATTTCAATCTCTTCGAGAAAAGTATCCTGAATATTTTAAATTACCGAAAAAATATTTAATGGATAATGGTACAGACTATTCACTTTTATTTAGAATAACAAAAACTCAATTTATAGGCTTATCTAAAAATATCATTCATTTTTGGAGATTAATAAATAAAGCCAAATTATAGTTCGATCAACCGAACAAAAACCTGGTTTTATATAAAGAGGTTGATTTGACCCTTCGCTGGAATCCCGGGGGCCCCTTATTCATTTCGAGGCGTTCAGGAGCTGCTCAGAGCTAAGGGCGATTTCCTGCAGATGTTTTTATCATTGCAAAATCTGGTTTACATCGTGTATAATATAGCGATGACGAGTAAAGAAATAGCTTTGAAGACAAGAATTACTGGAGTTGAATGATGACGCCGCAAGGCCAACAGATTCTTCGTGAGGCTCTTGGTTTGCCGCCGATAGATCGAGCGGAACTGGTTGAGCGGATATTGGCCAGTTTTGAATTCCCGGCTCGTCAGGATATCGATGCGGCGTGGGCGCAAGAATCCGAGGACCGCATAGATGCTCATGAGCGAGGAGAAATTGGGTCATCGCCTGCCAACAAAGTGTTCAAGGATATCATGTGATATTGATTGTCGCGGCAATGCACCTTCACAGACGCCCGAATTCCTGGAAGTCCAGATTGGCCGCAAAATAGAAATCCAAAAACTACGCATTGCCGCCAGATAAATTGATCATGGTTGCTGAGGGGAGTTTCTGTGTGATGATCTCTGCTGCGAGGTTGATCCATCTCTTGCAGCCGTCGAGGATAACACTATCAGTGCTGGCAGCAATCTGGTCGGTCTTTATCAGTTCAGCATCGGGACTTAGTGAGAGTCTGATTTCCCAATTCCACCCATTCTTTTGGGCAAGCTCGCCGATTAGCGTCTTTAGTCTGCCGCTGTTGGAAACTGGGCTGTCCAGCAACCACAGGGTTTCGGCTGCGCCGATTTCTGTTAGGAACTCCGCTATTTGTTGTACGGCTGGTATTGTTTCGGTTACTCGGCGGTAGGTCCCATGTATGCTTGCCAAATCTCTGAAGCAGCCGTCACGGCCCTTGAAGATAATGCCGCCACTCATTGCCGCTTCGATGGTTATTAAGGCATTGTAGCCGTCGATGGCGATACGCTGGCCTGTGAGGTCGGCGATGTTCACTTCTCGCTGCTTTCGCGATTGCAATTGCTGGTCGGAGCAGGCACTTCGCATGATGGCGAGTCTTTGCCTTTGCGTAAGAGAGAATCTGTCGCCAACCAATTTCAGGGCACTTTTTTCAGCGTAGCCTTTGGTCAACAAGAGCGAAAAATCAGCAAGCGCCAAACGCAAACCGGCAATTGCCTCAGCAGCAAACAATTTCGTGTCTGCTGGGTGTGGTCCTCTGTGAGTTCGCTTATCAGGCATTGAGCGAACACTCCTCAATCCCGCTACATTCTCTTGCCGTTCTTGCGGGCTTTGTTGATCTGCTTTCGGCTGCGATGCTGATACAGATGGCAGCCACCTTGACCTGTCTGCCGGGCAGTTTCTCCTGGTCGAGCTGTGGGATTGCCTTTGCGGTTGACGCCTCGTGTGCAAATACAAAACCTGCTAAAGCGACAACTAAAACGCAGATAGAAGATACTGTGATTGTTCTCATCGTCCTTTCCTTTGCACGTGAGAGTTTGGTCTTAGAATCTGAAGCTCTTTGCCCAGCGATTGGCAATACTACAGTGTACAAGTGCCGGTAGCCATGTCAAAAACAAATTGACATAACCGGACGGTCTTTCTACCATTAGGTAAATGTCATTGCGAGGCCTGTGAAGTCCGCCGCGTTTTAGATTGCTTCGCTGCGCTCGCAATGACGGAAGAAGCACAATACGCGATACGATATACGCAATACGAGATCTAATGCCCAGTCACAATTTGGCACATATCAAAATAGACGAGCTGGAAATCATCGGCTATTCCGTCGCGGGTGAAGAGACCGTGGTGGGGATGCCGCAGTTAGACGTTTGCTTCGATATCGGCAAGGCACCGGACCAGATTATTTCCATAAATAATATCTTGCTCTCGCACGGGCATATGGACCACGCTGCGGGATTTGCATATTATCTGTCGCAGCGGAATTTCTGCGACTTGCCTGCCGGGACGATATTGGCTCCTGGGAATCTCTTGGGGCCGATGAGAAAGATAATCGATGCGTGGGGCAAGCTGGACGGCAATAATGTGCCCGCTAATCTGGTTGGCGTAAAGCCGGGTGATGAATACCAGATAAAGCCGAATCTTTTCGCGCGAGTATTTCCCACAAAGCACAGCAATGGCTCAGTCGGATATAGCGTAATCGAAAAGCGAAAGAAACTTAAACCTGAATATGCCGGACTTACAGGACCACAGATCGTTGAGCTGAAAAAGCAGGGAGTCGTGATTGATTACCCGCTCGAAGTCCCGATTGTCACTTATATTGGCGACACTCAGTACGTCGATTTTTCGCAATTGAAATACATTGTTGAAAGCAAGATACTAATCGCCGAATGTACCTTCTACGAGGCCGAACACACAACAAGAGCTGAAGCCGGCAAACACATGCACATCAACGAATTTGCACACCTAATCGAAAAACTACAAAACGAGCATGTCATTATCGCTCACACAACACAGCGAACACCGATGCGGGAAATTCATAAGATATTAAAAGAAGCTCTACCACCGGATAAGTACAAGACAACTATCCTGCTCATGGACAGAAGACCGAACCTGCGGTAAAACCGCAGGCTAAATACTTAGCCCCACGCCTGCCCTGAGCGCAGCCGAATGGGTTTCACGTGGAGTTCTTACTAATATTTTTTATAGGTTACACCATGTCAACAAATTACATTTATCGAATGGACCATGACACAGGTTTCGCACCAAATACTAAATATGGAATCTGTACATTGTGTGGATGTAAAGAAACAAGTATTGAGAAATGGGCCAAGGAAGGGGGTTGGGTAATTGGCATTGGTGGTAATAATACGGGTAAACCAAATAAGGTAATTTATGTTATGGAGGTCGAGGAAAATCTGCCATTCTGTCAATTCCAAAATAGATTCCCAGGTAAAAGTAGATACTTACAGGACAGATGTAAACCGGAAACGCGTGTGCTTATTTCCAGGAAATTCTATTACTTTGGAGAAAATGCTTTTTACCTGCCAAATAATTTGAAGCATATCATTATTCATTACCAAGGTTGCAAATGTGTGCCAGAAGAGGACATTGTCAAACTGAGAAAACATGTTCTCTCTATTACCAAGAGGCGAGGTTACGGAATATACGGAAGTCCAAACAACAGCAATCGTAAAATGCTCAAGAAGTGCAGACAAAAACCTAAATTATCACCAGAATCTTTGACTCCGAAGAGATGCTAAAACCTTATAAACAGTCTTGGTTTTCATAGCCCAACCAATCGCTGAACTCGGACGCGAAAATCGCTACGCGTTTTCGCGCCGGTTAGCTCGACCGTTATAATAAAATCCGGAAGTGTGTCACGGATGGCTTTATTCAACATCCGAATATGCAATATATGCAATAATCACGTTGCAGGTCGAGAATCGTTCAGGCAAAGGTCGACAAGCTCATCGATTACGGCTGTGCCGGCGCATATTACCTTATCGACTCCGCCCCAATAGAGTTTCAATGTCCCATCGTCTTCGGGGACGGCTCCGCAAGTGAACACCACGTTATGGACGTAGCCGACAACTTCCCACGGATCCTCCGGCTGCAAGATCCACCGGTCTGCGACGCCAAGTATCTCTGCGGGGTCATCGAGCTTGTGCAAAGCGACGCCGAGCCGGTACACGTGCCCATCCATTGTTGGAAAGACGCCGTGGTAGATATTCAGCCAGCCTTTGTTGGTGCGGATAGGTGGAGCACCGGGCCCGATTTTGGCCTGGTCCCAGTGATAAGCGATAGGCTTTATTATCAGGCTTGAATCGCCCCAGTGACGCAAATCCGGCGAGTAGCTTATCCAGATTGACCAGGGATTGATCTCAGTATGAGGTCTATCGAGCCGAACGTATCTGCCGTTGATTTTTTCAGGGAAAAGTATCGTGTTTCGATAGTCCGCCTCCGTGATAAGGGCGACTCTTTCGAGCGATTGGAAATCCGATGTTTTGGCTAAGCCGGTACGGACGCCGTATCTGGAATATGTGCTGTACGTTATATAGTATGCACCCTCCAGAGGTGTGATGCGTGGGTCCTCGACGCCGTATTCTTCATATTCGCAAAATCGGGGCTCTTTGCTTGGCACGATGAAGGGTTCGGGGCATGCTGTGAAATTGAAGCCATCCTCGCTTTCAGCAAGCCCAATTATGGACCGGCCAGTGTCGAGGTGTGAGCGGAATAGCATCATGTATCGGCCATCGAATTTCGTAACGCCGGCGTTGTGGACCGTCTGAACCGGATAAGGGATATCGTCCTTGGTAAGGATAGGGTTACCCTGGTAACGACTAATAAGTTTTTTCGTCATTACTTACATCCCTGCACACTTTTATTTCTTCCGCTCCCTCGTCCTATCAGGTCTCTATAACCACATGTCGCATGGCAAAGCTGCCCAGCTTGTGACCACCTGCTGTTTGAGGTCCGTTAGCGACTTTACGACACCATCGTGGCTGGCCTTACTTCTGAAGTTCCCAAACGGACTCACAGTATGAGTCGCCTCGGGGCATAGCTTTAGTTAGGCTTACGGTCAGCTTGGGATTGAGGCTTTTGCTAAAGGCGTTGCAAAAGGCACGGTCCGCAGTAGAGCAGAGGTCCCCTGGAATTCCCAATTCCTGCTGCCTGTTCCATCAAGGGCACCCTGTGCATCTTATCGCTGCCCTTTCAGGTGTCGCCTCTAACATCTCAAATTTACATTCAGGGCCCATCGCCGCAATGACGACTGACTGGAATGCCTCGCCGACAGATTTGGCATCGTCTCCATCAAGGCTAAGGGCATCGGCAATCTCTTTGGAAGCCTTTCCCTGCTCGGCCCAGATTTGTCCCCATACCTCATTGTACCGTTCTTGCCCCAAAGCGTCTCGCAGCGCCTTCGAAGCCGCAGTTGCCGCCCCTGTCAGCGCTTGGGTAGCGATAGTCCACCGGGTTTCCGCCGGAACTTTTTCCAATGCCTCATCCATTTTTTTTGCCTCCTTTCAACTCAGATTTCCCATACGTAACGCTTGGCTACACTGCCAAGCCTATCAATTACACCAAGATACCAAATCTAACCTGAAATTACTACGGTCCTGAGTCATTTTTGGCTGGTTTCAGCGCCATAGCTGCTTAAGACACAGGAATTTCCTCCTGAGAGCCCTATCAGCCAGACTCTTAGTTACAGGTGAGAGTTTCTTATAACAATCCCAGAATCTTGAGGTTGCAAAATGCTTCATAACTCACTGTTCTGCTTCATCTGCCAAATTATCTAACTTCCCCTCAGCAATATCTTTCTCAAGCTTTTTATCCCACCGTTCTTCCTTTCCTTCTCTGCGAAAGATCTGCTCATAGACCTTTTCGTAGCTCGCGACCATGCAGTCTATGGTAAAATTCTCCTCTACGCGCTGCCGACACTCTTTACGATCGATCCGATCAATTTTGCCAACGGCCTCTACCGCTTCATCGACATTGTTGGCAAGGTAGCCGGTTTGCTTGTCGGCAATGACCTCGCGACACGAGCCCAAGTCCATTGCGATTACCGGCACGCCTGCTGCCATCGATTCTGCCATAACCAGGCCGAATCGCTCCGGGATGGTGTTAAGATGAATAACCGCGTACGCTTCCTTAAGTAGCGCGTCCCGTTGGATAGGATTGACGGGACCTATATACTGGATCGAAGAATCGTTGAGGTGAGGTTTGAGAAGGGTGTCGAAGTAGTTTTGGTCCTGAATTATGCCTGCAATAATCAAATCCATGCCGCATTTTTTTGCGACTTCGATGGCCAGATGTGTCCCTTTGTCATTGTGTATTCGTCCGTAATGGACGAGCTTGTCCCCCGGTGTCTCTCTAAAGGTAAGGTTGGAAAGGTCTATACCGTTGTAAACGGTCGCCAGATATGGCAGTTGCGGGTCTCTGTCGGCGTCACTTATGGAAGCATAGTAGGTCTCTTTGTGGTCGTGGTAGACCCGCAGTATATCGGAGTCAGAAAAGCCATGAATAGTAGTCAGCATCGGCGTCTCAATAAAGGGAAGGTAGGTTAGCGGCAGATAATCGAAGTTATTGTGAATCAAGTCAAACTCATTGGCCCGCTCCATTACCTTGGAAATATGAAGGCAGGTGGAGACCAGCGGGATTTGCGTCTTGTCTTCCTCGTACCCCCTTTCAACGAAGCCCACAAGTTTGGCGTTCGTTATGGATTCTTTTGTTGCGAAAAGCGTTATATTCTTCCACCCGCGAGCCACCAGGCCTTCCGTGATGTTGCTGGCTACGGTTTCCCAGGCGCCGTAGGCCCGTGGCGGTGTCCGCCAGGCAACCGGCGCCAAGATAGCTATTCGTTTGTCCTTAAGGTTGGTCTTGTCCACGTCGATAGTCTTTCCTTACCGTTTTTTCGTGTTACGCTTTGCCTTTTCTGACTTCTTCTTTTATTCGCTGGATATGTCCTCGGCCTAACCCTTTTACTTCGCAGCCGAGCTCGAAATACCTACGGATTTTTTCGTCCTCCAGGATACCGAAGCAGTCGACTACCGCCAGTGGTGCGCCTGCCGACTGGACTATTTGGTCAGGGTCAAGTTGCAGGTACGGTGCGTGCGGCACAGCCAGTATCAGTGCCTGAACGCCCTTGAGCGCAGCAGCAAGGTCCTGCTGGATACTCACGTTAACCAGATTGTCTTGATTACGGAAGAATCGTGCCAAAGAGTGACCCGGTGCTGGATACACATCCTGTTTCTCCAGCTCGTACCAGTGTTCGACGTATGGGTCGTGCACCCGCATCTCGGCTCCCATTTCAGTAAGTTTTCGAGTCACTATCTCTGAGCCGCTATAGCGCGTGTCACCGACGTCCTGGCGATAGCTGGCTCCACATAAGAGTATTGTAGCGCCGGCTATTTGGCGGCCCATGTTTCGAAGGGCATCTCTGGTCAGTTCCGCAACGTGAAGGCCGCGTGTGTCGTTAATGTCGATTGCCGTTGTTGTTATCTTGAATATATCCTCATGGAATCCGAGAATGTGTTTGTACGCCCAGTATCCGAGGCCGCCGTCCTTCGGCAGGCAGTATCCGCCGATGCCTGGTCCTGGAAATATCATGTTGCTATGAGTTGGTCGGACCTTGATCGCCTTTGTGACCTTGATCAGGTCCACGCCATTGTGCTCTGCGAACAGACTCCATTCGTCGAGAAAAGCCAATATGGTGGCACGGAAAGAGTTCTCGACAATCTTCGTAGTTTCTGATTCGATCGGGCGGTCCATAACGGTCAAGGGATAATCATCGGTGTTCAGCACTTCTCGCAGGAATTTCTCGACCCGCTGTCTTGCTTCTTCATCGCAGCCGGAACAGACGCGCCAGAAATCCCGTATTGATGAAACGTAATTTTCGCCCGGCATAACACGCTCGAAGCTGTGCGCCAGCAGCGGTTCTGAGTCTATGCCACGAGCCGCGAAGGCTTTCCTCAAGATCGGCCAGGCGACGAACTCCGTTGTGCCTGGCGCCACGGTCGTCTCGATCAGTGTCAGGCATTTAGGTGGTATTCTTTCGCCGATGGTTTTTATCGTTGCCTCCAGCGCGCCCATTTCGACTTTGCCTGTTCGCATGTTGCCAAGGTCCTCTTTGGTGTAGTCACACTGGACATCAACGACCACGCAGTCGGCCAGCTTCAGACAGTCGCTGTTATAAGTGGCGACGAGTGTTTTTTTCTCGAGGACGCAGCGGGCAATCATCGGCTGGACCTCAGGATCTTCGGCCTTTACCGGTGACTGGCCTCGGCTAAGCAGGGGAATCTTCCAGTAGCTCCGCGTGCTGGGGCGTTGACAGCCGATGACAAACTTGCTCGGTTTGCCTGTTGTCTTATCGACTGTGTCGGCGACGATAGCCGCCATAACCGCGCCCACAAAGCCAACGCCCATTACGACAACGATTTCTTTGCCCTCGTTGCGTGCAGCTTGAACAAGCGACTCAATGCGCTCGAACTCCGCAGCGTACTCATTCTCTTCGGGAATAGCAAATTTTTCGCCCGCCGGACTTATTGAATGATCAGTCATTATTGTTAACCCTTCCAATAGTCTTCTGTTCGGTTTTCGCTACTCTGATTTCATGTACGGCTTATAGGTTACCGCTGCATATCACTGTGTTCACAAGTGGACCGAATGTTGACTTAGAACGTCTAACATAATGCGACAATACAAACATATATTCACTTTGTTAGAGGCTATTGTTTCCTGCTCATACTTCCCAATAGCCCCCAATAATCGCCGCAAGTTTACCAACAGTAAGCCGCATATCAAGATTTTTTTCCATTTGGCTTGCGCCCCGCTACCGGTCCGGTCAGTTCAAATGCGATTTGTCTTGTATTGCAAAGGCGGAAATGATATAATCTTATTTAGATGCTTTGCGCCATGTCGGCGTCGATATTTCCCAAGTCCAGCTCTTTGGCTGAACTGGAGGGTAAGGATGAAAAAAGTGTTCCTATTAGCCTCGGCCATTGCCTCTTTGGTTCTTGTGCTTGGTCACACTGTTTCAGCGAACGAGGAAAGCTTCGAATATCCGTATTATCTGATCGATGCGTATAATCCTGACGACGGTTGTTGGACGGGTATGAACGCTCAAGGAAACTACGCACTTACCGGAGTTGCGGTAGTTCCGGAGAAGTGGCTTGTCGGCCCTCCTCTGTCAGACAAATCAGGCGTGACTATGCCTCCAGACCATTGGGTTGAATTGGAGTTCCTTGGTGAGCTCGAAGATGGCCCCGGCGACGATATACTACTTATCGAGTTGGGGCCGGTTAGGGAAGAAGCTCTTATCTTCATTACAGATGGTGCCGGCCAGGAGTATCTGCTCGGCTTGGCTAAGTCTGGAAGTGTCGGCACAGGTGTGGCCCCCACGGAGATCGATTTTGACATCGCCGGCATTGACCTGCCTTTTCCGGCGACAGCAGTGCGTATCGTCGCATTGGATTGGGGGGGGTTGTCACCTGGTTTCGACATCGCTAATGTGCGTGCGCGAATTGATCGTAGCTGCAGTGAGATTGCCTCTTATCCGAGTCCTGTCGATACTGCTAAGAATGTGCGCACGGATGCGGTTCTTAGTTGGCTGCCGGGATGTTCCGCGGATAAGCACACCGTCCACTTCGGAACAAGTCTAAGCGACGTAGACGCAGAAGCAGCTCCTGTCAGCGATCCGCCGCAGCCCCAGGATGCCAATAGTTATGACCCATGTGGGCTCGACTTGAGCAAGACCTATGTTTGGCGAGTCGATGAGGTCAGCCAGGCTGATGCCAACGCTCCGGTGACTGGTGATGTCTGGAGCTTTACCGTGGCTGACTGTATTGTTGTGGATGATTTTGAATCGTACAACAACACAGATAAGCCGATATCTGACTCGTGGGTGCTTCATGACGCCAAGGCATATATCGCGGAAGATTCGGTTCATGTATGTACACCAGCGATGCTTTTTCAGTATTTCTGTTACGATCGGTATTACTCCGACGCACTGCGGATATTCACGGCTCCTCAGGATTGGGGTTCGTCTGGCACTAAGGTGCTGGAGTTGTTCTTTCGTGGTCAGCCAGAGCCAGCCAACGCAGGTGATGTGCAGATGTATATTACTCTAAGTGACGGCGACACGAGTGTGCTCCTGCCATACGACGGCGATGCAAATGACCTGAAAGATGAAAAATGGCGGCCCTGGAGAATTCATCTGCGAGATCTCACCGACCTGGACCTGACGCATGTCGAGAGTATCTGTCTCGGTGTCCGCCCTGCACCGACAGAACCGATAGACGAGTGGTACGGCGCAGTGTACTTCGACGATATTAGACTGTGCACTTCCAGATGCTTTCAAGAAAATCGACCTGAGCCTGATTTCAACGGTGACTGTGCGGTCGGCTTTGAAGACCTCGAAGAGGTGGCGTATAGCTGGCTCGATATGGGGTACAACGTTTATCCGGTAGCGGCTCCCAATGCGCCGTTGGCCTGGTATAAGTTTGATGGCGATGCCAACGACAGTTCCGGCAACGGTTATCACGGCGAACAAGCTGGCAGTGTGACGTATGTCTCCGGAGTGTATGGCCAGGCGATTAGCTTCGACGGTAAAGATACATCCGTCAACGTAACTGGGACTGCGGCGCTGTTTGGTCGAATCAGCACCGCTATCACCATCGCTTTCTGGCAATATGGCGACGATTCACCTCATCACACAGACACATTGTGCTGCTCAGACTACACCTACGGCGTTAAGAATCCCGCGATAGCTATTCATCTTGGCTGTTGGAGGCAGCCTGGCCAGTACCGCTGGGATTGCGGCTATCCGTGGTCTTTCGATAACCGGCTCGGCGGAGACCACCGGTACAAAGGCGAATGGGCGGGCCGGTGGAACCATTGGGCCTTCACCAAAGATACCGATACCGGCATAATGCAGATCTACCTCAATGGTGCTCTCTATGACAGCCGGGAGGGCACAAACTCATCCATATCGGGGATCACATCATTTGAAATCGGCTCCGGGTGGTACGGTGGTTATGATGGCCTAATCGATGACTTCCGAATTTATGACTATGTCCTCTCGCAGCCGGAGATTGCCCACGTTGCCACCAACGGCACGGGCATTTTTGATCAGTCTCTCATGTCCCCGGCTGATCTGTATACAGACGATTTGATCAACTTCAAAGACTTTGCCATCTTAGCTGATAGCTGGCTCGACGAGCAACTGTGGCCATAAACAACCTTCAATGAGTCAGGCTGCGCGACATCCTTCACATCATAGTCCTGTAACTTACAGTAGGACCACTCTTGCCCGCGACAATTACTATTTGTCTCTTCATGATTTTGACCTCCTAATCATCATAAACACAGCATAAATATTTAAATCCGCTTCATTTCAATGATAATTACCTTTTCTCCCGTCTATTCGCTCGCTAGAACATCAAACGTAAATGTATATTCACAAAGCTTATCATTTACCCAGTCTTTTACATAAATATCCATTGTTAGTAAACCCTTCTGTTCAGCCTTAAAGGCTCGTAAACCACAGAATGGAGCCAGAACTCTGGATTCTCCGGGTCGAATCTTACAGAGGGCGCCGCCAGGGGGACAAGAAGAACCAATAACTTTCACGTGATTCTGTGGAGACAAATCCCACGAATATCCACAACTAAATACATGCTCTGTAACGTCTCCAAAGTTATAAACATTGACGTGTATGGTAAAAACATCTCCAATCCATACTTTGTCAACTTCATCTATTTCTTGGAACCGACCTTCGACAAGCTCCTTTTTAATTATTTTAAAAGGCTTCGGCAAAATACGTAAATTTATCTTAAATAATGATTTACAATCATTATTTTCTTGCAATCTCCTCCGTTTTGGTTAATATGTAAACACCATATTAGAAGGAACTTACAACCAAAA
>DAOWID010000045.1 GCA_030641115.1 Planctomycetota bacterium
ATTTTGTGAAAGGAGGATTTTATGAATCGGCGTGAGTTTCTTAAAACCGGGAGTTTGGGCGCAGCCTCGTTAGCAATGCCTGCGTCCTTGATTGTTGCGCGGGATCGTGACAATAACAAGTCCGCAGACGAGATTCTCGACCAGGCTGATGCTCGCATTGAAAAGTATCGCAAAGGCGATGTAGTGATGAGGCTTATCCAGCCGAATGGGGAACCGCTCGGGACTGGTGGGGCGGTGAGGATAACGCAGACGAACCACAAGTTTCTCTTTGGATGCAATATCTTCAAGTTGGGCCGGTGCAGGACCCCTGGGGACAATGCCGCGTACGAGAAGCACTTCGCGGCACTTCTGAACTTTGCGACGCTGCCTTTTTACTGGTGGAATTACGAACGCATCCGCGGCAAACCGGACGATGCCCGCACCGAAGAGATCGTCCACTGGTGCAAAGCCCACGACGTCACGACTAAGGGCCATCCTCTCGCGTGGAACTGGGCTGAACAGCCGTGGCTGCCGGATGAACCCGAAGCCGTAATGCAAGCCCAGTTCAAACGTATCGAGCGCTGTGTTCGCCGGTTCGCTGGCGATATCGACATTTGGGACGTAGTAAACGAGGCTACGCATTACGACCGCGACCAGCTTAAGAAGCGTGCGCCGAAGTTGACAGAGGCCATCCGTAAGATGGGGGTCGGCGCTTATATTTGCAGAGCGTTCCAGACTGCACGCAAGGCGAATCCAAAAGCCACGCTGATTATCAACGACTATCGAACCGACCCAGCTTATGTCGAAAAAGTGATTTCCAAGCTCGTCGATGAAAATGGCCAGCCGCTTTACGACGTTATCGGCATCCAGTCGCACATGCACGGTGGTTACTGGGGCGCGAAACGAGCCTGGGATGTCTGCGAGCAGTTCGCTAAATTCGGAAAGCCGCTGCATTTCACCGAGACGACGCTCGTTTCCGGGCCAAGAAAGCAACAAAGATGGAATACCACGCCGGAAGGCGAGAAGCGCCAGGCCGAACAGGTGGCCCAATTCTATCGCGTCCTTTTTTCTCATCCTGCGGTCGAGGCCATTACCTGGTGGGACTTCACCGATCAGAATGCATGGCAGCGAGCACCAGCCGGCCTCGTTCGAGCGGATATGACACCCAAGCCTGCGTACGAGCAACTGCAGCGCCTTGTCAAAGACCGTTGGCGAACACAGACCGACGCACGCGTCGAAGCTGGCGGCGGAGCACACTTCCGCGGCTTCTTCGGGCAATACAAAATCACCGTCCGCAGTGGCGACCGCAAATTGACCGGCACCTTCCGGTTTGACAAGACCACAGACAAAGCTGTCGATGTACGACTGAGCTGATTGAGGTAATGAAGGCCCAAGAACCATACTGCCGATGGGCCTCTGCGATGCGCAGGGGGTCTCTTGTCTGTCTTGTGGCTGTGTCATTTTTCGCCGCTGTACGCAGTCTGTGCCATCTTGCTCAGGCCGAGAGCAGCGATCAACCGCACCGAGAGCAGCGGTACATCAAGGTCAGGGTAAAGAGAAAGCCAACAGACAAAGACTGGAAACTGCGCGACACCCGCACGGTGGAGCTGCTGGAGACTTTTCGGGCCGGCTCAAGGCAAATCGGACGCAGCAAATACCTGGGCCGAGCCGACAAGAAAGTACGGGCAACGGGCTTCTTCTACGCAAAGAAGATTGCAGAAAGATGGTGGTTGGTTGACCCCGACGGGAACCTCTTTATTCACATCGGCGTATGCAGTATTAGCAGAGGCCGCTCAAAGACCAGTCAAAAACCGCTTATAGAAAAGTTCGGCACCTGGGAAAAGTGGGCTGAATTCTCAACAGAGCTTCTTGCCGAGTATGGTTTTAACGGGACCGGGGGATGGTCGGACGCGCATCTCCTACGGGCAACACCGCGTCCTCTAACGTATACACTTTCCTGGAACTTCATGGGCTCATTCGGCAAATCTAAAAAGCTCGTCTGGCAGGAGCCTGGGCATCTTGGGTATCCTAACAGGTGCATTCCGGTGTTTCATCCGGGTTTCGAGAAGTTCTGCGATGATTACGCCAGGCAACTCGCAGCGACCAAAGACGATCCATGGCTGATAGGACATTTCTCGGATAATGAGCTGCCCATCGTCTTTGATATGCTGGACAGGTCCCTGCAGCTTGACGTGAGTAATCCGGATCTTCGCCACGGCTGTGAGGCCGCCAAGAAGTGGCTTGATAGAAGAAAAGGTAGAAAAGCGCGTCCCACAGACATAACGGATGCAGATCGGCAGGCCTTCCTTGCATACGCCTTAGACAGGTACTACAGAATAACTACCAACGCTATTCGCAAGTATGACTCAAACCACTTATGCCTTGGCCCAAGGTTGCATGGAAGGGCACTTAGCTTGCCGAGCATATTCAAGGCCGCCGGAAAATACGTGGACGTACTATCGGTAAACTACTATGGTGCCTGGCGCCCGGACCCTAAGAAGATGGCAATGTGGAGCCGCGAGTCTGGCAGACCATTTACGATAACGGAGTTCTACGCCAAGGGCCAGGATTCAGGCCTACCAAACAATACAGGCGCAGGCTGGCTCGTTCCCACACAAAAGGACAGAGGCCGGTTCTATCAGCATTTTACGCTCGGCCTGCTCGAATCTAAATCATGTGTCGGCTGGCATTGGTTTAAGTACAGAGACAACAACCCGGAAGACTTGAGTACCGATCCATCAAATCGAGACTCAAACAAGGGAATAGTCAACTATCAGTACAAGCCGTATCTGCCGCTGCTTGAGCAGATGGAGCAATTGAATAGCGAGGTGTACGCACTCATTGACTACTTAGATTCAAGGTAAAACACCTCGTCCAATTTGTCTCAGCTCAGAGTTACGAGCTTGTATTTTCTGCGTGCAGTTGTAGAATTTAACCTGACATTGATGGGACCCGACCAGCTTGCTTTGAAAGGATTTGTCAATGAACTATGCAGTCATAATGGCGGGGGGCGCCGGTAAAAGACTATGGCCCCTCAGCCGTAAGAAACGCCCCAAACAGGTCCTTGAGCTGCTCAATGGGCAAACACTTCTTCAGCGCTGCTTTGAACGTCTTGCGCCGGTATTTGACACAAGAAATATAATCGTTCTCACAAATGCTCGTTACGCGGATATGGTCCGCGAAAATCTGCCTGAGTTGCCTTTCAATAATGTCATTGCCGAGCCTGCCGTGCGGGACACCGCTGGTGCAATCGGGTTGGCTGCAACCGTCCTCACCAGGTTTGACCCTGAAGCCCAAATGGCTGTCGTTACCGCCGACCAGGTAATTGAGCCTCCTGAGGTCTTGCAGCAGGCCCTCAAGGACGCTCTTGCCTTTGTGAGCAGCAATCCCGACAGTCTGATCACTTTCGGCATCCAGCCCACCTTTGCCAGCACCCAGCTCGGCTATATAAAGTGTGCCGCGGCTAAAACTTATCGTGATTGTGTGAACGCAATACATGCCGTCGAAGCATTCGTAGAAAAACCAGACGAGAAAACCGCAAAAGAATATCTCAAGACTGGCCAGTACTTCTGGAATTCAGGCATGTTTGTCTGGAAGGCCAAGACAATTTTGGCCAATTTGGAAAAGTTCTTGCCCGAGGCCGCGGAACCTCTCAGGAGAATTGGAGCTGGCTGGGACAGCCCGAATCAAGAAAAAACGCTCCAGGATTGGTTCGTACGACTACCCAAGATCAGCATCGACTTTGCCGTCATGGAAAAGGCTGATCGAGTTTATGCCATAAAGCTGGATTGTCGGTGGCTGGATATGGGCTCCTTCGCTGCGCTCGCTGATGTTATTAGTTCCGACGAAGACAATAATGTCGTCGTCGCCGGAACAAGCGAGCTACTTGACTGTAAAGACAGCATCGTAGTCACCGAGGACAAGGGCCACCTGATTGCTGCCATTGGTCTGGAGAATATAGTCGTCGCTCACAGCCCCGATGCAACACTAATATGTCGCATTGACCAGACCGACAGGTTGAAGGCACTGCTCGAGTTGATAAAGCAACATGCCGGCGAAAAATTCCTTTAGTGGAACGCTACACAATAGGGTAAGAACCCCACGTGAAACCCATTCGGCTGCGCTCAGGGCAGGCGTGGGGCTAAATATTTAGCCTGCGGTTCCCCGTTTTCACGAGGACAAGTTTACCGCAGGTTCTGAACCAAAAAGTCGACCTAATTTTCTTGAGACGGCGCTTCAACTGAGAATGAGATACCTGGCAATAGACTATGGCGAGAAGCATATCGGTCTGGCAATTTGCGACGCCGCC
This sequence comes from Planctomycetota bacterium, assembly GCA_030641115.1. GTDB lineage: Bacteria > Planctomycetota > Phycisphaerae > Sedimentisphaerales > Anaerobacaceae > DAOWID01. The sequence continues at coordinate 4,289 of DAOWID010000045.1, forward strand.
GAAACTATCGCATCCCCCCTCACTGTGCTCGACGCACACGCACACCCCCTCGAAAGAATTGAGCAGGTAGTCAAGGCAGAAAAC
>DAOWID010000123.1 GCA_030641115.1 Planctomycetota bacterium
ATACGCAATACGATATACGCAATACGATATACGCAATACGATATACGCAATACGATATACGCAATACGATATACGCAATACGATATACGCAATACGCAATACGATATACGATATACGCAATACGAATAAATGACCATCCAGTTTAACTGCCCCAACTGCAATGCACTGATTGCCTTTGACAAAAAGCACTGCGGCAAACGTGCCCGATGCATAACTTGTGGGCAACGTTTCATAATCCCTTGCGAAGACAACGAAACGCCGCAAAAAATCAAGCCTGAACCCGAAGAAAAGAGCCAGCCGATCCCTGGTTTTTACCGGGCTGCAGTCGTTGAGAGCTGGAAATTATTCATCAATCCCGACAATGCGACAGGATTAGTGTTTGTGGTCGCAGCAGTCTGCTTTAAGTTTTTTGTCGGTCATACGGATTATTCTTTTACGATGGGCGGATTTAGAGTTCAGGCGCCGACAGGCCTGATCGTGAGGTTGGCGGCGTGGGGATGCCTGTTTTGGTACTACATGGAAATAATCTACTCGACGGCATTCCACGAGGAAGTGCTGCCCGAAGTCTACATGGGCGGACTCTTCGGTTTCATCTGGAACATCGTCAAGTCACTGTACGTGTTTGCCGTCTCGCTGGTGATAGTCGAGTTGCCATGTATTATCTTCCTTGCGATATCAGCAAGTATGGGAATTAGATTGCCGGTGATTGCGCACATATTGGCCCTTGCAGGCCTGTTTGCGTTTCCGATGGCAATCTTGACCTTCGCGATCGGTCGGGACATCACGATCGTGGCCAGGCCGGACCACATTCTCAGACCTATTGCCAAGGCCTTTTGGCCCTACCTTACAGTGGTCGGCCTGTTTGTATTGACCTGGGAGCTTCAGTTCCACGCCGTCGGATATGGCAAGCTCTTGGGCAGCAGCAAGCTTATCATAGGCCTGCATCTACTTGCCAACATAGCCATTCAGGCCTTGGCTCTCATATCGATGCGCGCCGTAGGGCTGTTCCACCGACACTATAGCTGCCACTTTTCATGGTAGGCGCGAATAATGGTCCAGATCGCTAAGAAGGACTGGCACAGTATTGAGCAAATGCGATAGCTACGTTAGATCTCCCCAATAACGCAGCAAGTGATTTCGCAGATCCCTATTAAAAAGCTTGACGAACTATTATCGGCTGATTACTCTTTTGGGCGTCAGCAAGATAAAGACAATGAAATGACCGGCAATCGAAGGGCTCGTTGCCACTAGAGCCGGCACTCATATTTTTGGAGCGATTAAACATAGAATTAGGAGGCATAAGCATGGTTGGTCCCAAGGCTACATATCCTAAAGACACCACTTTCGAAAAACGAATCCACGAGAATGAACACGCCAAAGAGACTGTAGCTGAATATATTGCAGAGCATTTCCTTGGCAGTGGGCAGAGTGCGTTTATCTCAGACGGAAGCAGCACTTTTTTTGTTGCGCTTTCATTATTTGCAAGGAAAACAGACCCATTTAGCCTTTGTACTAACAGTCTCCCAATTGCGCATGAATATCCACTCTGGGGCACTAAAGATTGGCCGAGAGAGTTCGCTATGGACCTGGCCGGTGGGCGAGTTAATCCTACGTTGATGATGACTGGTGGGCGAGACTGCGAGGCCGTTGTAGAAGGAATGACAAAGAGAGTGCAATGGACGATTCTCTCGACACGTTATATATTTGGGATCCAAGGCCCAACTGGATGGGAACCTGATTCTCTGGGCATAAAGCAGGCTGCTCTGCGAGTTCCACAAAGAGTCATACTGATTGTAGACCATGCCAAGCTCAGTGAGAAGTGGACCGAGAAGATTCCCCTCGTCTTCGCCTTGCCGAGCGAATGGCAAGCACTTATGAAGAGCCCCACGACATATGTTGTGACTAGCTTACCCCCCGGAAAGGCAAAGAGTGAGATGCAGCAATTGGGGCAGACGCTGCAAACTTCCAAGCGAAAACCTCGACATGAGGAAGAGTGGTACGCCCGGAATACGTGGCCTTTACGCTTCGCCCTAGGTGATAGGCTTATTGAAATCGAGTTGCCGGTGAACCGTTCCAGATAGCAGGATGGCCGAATACTGCCAAGGACTAAAAAATAAGGCAAGCAGCAAAGAATAATGCAAGAGCTGACTCCCTAATTTGCTTACTTGCTGTTCGATATTTCTCCCAAAGCCAACCACCGCGAACCATTTTTCTGGTGAACACGTATACTACTACGAATTCTACAATGGCATTTGAACTTGCTGCTAAATCCCGAAATAATCACTTTGGTTTTTGGTTCTGCAATAAATTCGAAAAAACGTACGAAACTCCGTACACATGCTTAGCCTATAGGTTCTTGTAGCTACTATGGCGTTTTGTTCTCAATAGCCGCTCCAAGATTTCCATCGGCAGACCCATCACGTTTGTCAGGCTGCCCTCGATTCTTTCAATAAATTCATCGCCAGTCTCCTTTATAGCATAAGCACCCGCTTTATCCCGCCAGGAACCGCTCTTGATATGCTCGGCGATTTGCTCAGCGGTCAATGGCTTAGGGTAAACGACGGTAGTGTTACTCTCGCATACTTCGGTGCAGTCACTGAGTCTAACAATCGCAACACCGGTTATGACCTTATGTGGTGCGCTAAAGAGCTTTTTAGTGATCTGCTCAGCTTCTTTTGCATCAGCGGGCTTGCCAATGATCTCACCGTCAAAGTCGACAACGGTATCGGCACCAATAACCAAGGAATCTGGATACTTCACAGCAACATTTTTTGCCTTGGCCAACGCCAACTGTTTGGCGTACTCACGGGCTTTATGCGGCTCAACCGGAAAGGCTGACTCGTCAATATTCGGGACAACTGAGATGAATTTATAGCCGGCTTCGGCTAACAGCTGCTTTCGCCGGGGCGAAGCCGAAGCCAAAATGATGGGTTCCGAGGGCTGTTCGTCCATGACTGTTGTTTATACGACCGAGTCGTTTCAGATCGCTGATTTCAATTTCATTTTTTCTCTGCGTTCTTTGCGTTCTCTGCGGTTAATATCTGACTATTCTCCTGCAAAAAGCCAAATACTCCCTTTCGATTTGGCCCAAATCATCGCTAATATATTGCTTGAACAGTTGCGGCCCAACAGTTCGGTTCCACCCGACCGTTCGCGGGATATTTCTATCTGCTGCTACTTTCTTGGCTGCCTCGCTGAGCGGCCAATCGCCCCTTAGCCCGTCGAAAAGCAATCGACGGAAACTACCCAGCCGCTTGCCGTAACTGGCTTCCCGCAGAAATCGCACCAGTGCATACGATTGGCTGTAAAAAGCCGTCACCGCCTCAGTCTGGTCTATAGCAAGCACCTCTCCAGGGTTGATAGCCACCAATTCTCTCAATGGTATCCGCTTGTTTTCTTGCAACATGTTCTTGAGCGCATCTAACCGGTACACATTCTCGTCCGGCTCAAAATAAAATATCCCGCCCTCATATCTGCTGGCCTCGAAAAGCATCGCGATACCTTCGTCGAGCCAGCTTGGCAGCCGGAACTTGAAATGCCTGCTATTAAACTGATGCCACCCTTCGTGCCCAAGAGCAGCAAAAGTCCGCCTTCTGCCGATATTATGTGTCACGCAAGCACCATTGAGATAGTACGCACCGGCTTTTATTTTGCAGAACAGCTCGGCCTTGGGCCCGGCAAAGACCTTTGTGAAATCCTCCCACTCTGTTCGCTCAGCGAAGAGGTAAATGGTAAACTTGGTCTTCGTTTCAATGGGTTGCGGCAGTTGACTGTTATAACCACGATACGCCGACTCGATAAATCCGGGAATCCGGCGAAGCATTAAAGGCTCCAAAACGGTTGTGAAAATCTCATAGTGGGCGGTAGTAAGTTTTAGCCCTGGCCCATACTTGTTTTGCCAGACCTCAAGAGATTCCAACGCCGGCAGATTCTCGTTCTCCAGATGCTCGATCATAGCAGCGCAGGTGTCGAGTCTCTGGGCATTGTCTGCACCCCTAATCCCCACCTTATCAGACTCAAGACACCCTGCCAGGCAAACAATCACGACTATCAAAATTGGTGCAAACCTTATGAGCACAATTCCTCCTTCAGAAACAAAGAGACGGCTTCTGCAAAATTGCAGGTTAGGCATACTTTGACAAGAAAAAATCGTTTTTTGATTTTTTCTTGCTAAACACTAAGTTCTTCTCCTTGGGAGTCCTTACGGACTTTAACAAATAGTTAAGCCATTACTTAAGAAAATCAATCCGCCGCGGCGGACTTAAATAATATATGCCTAACCTGCAATTTTGCAGAACTCATAACAAAGAGGCTCATGTTACCCTAAGAATCGGCTGCAAGTATAACAATATCCATTATATTTTGTCCACGCAAGCGGTATTTTTCGTCTAAACTTGCGGCTGGCCCGATAAGCTAATTAAACTACACCAGGAGACCGGACGGAAAGTCAAATAAGAATCCTGTGCGAGCTAAGAGGCCAGATGAAGATGCCGGAGATCAGCTTTTGAAGATTTACTGTGCGGCTTACTCCAGGCTATATATCCTTGAATGGTGAGCCGAACACTTCGGCAGTGAATAAGTAGACTTCCGTTTCCGGTTCCTTCCAGGCATCGGATGGCAGTCCCGCTTTGTGTGCGCAGCAGTACGAGAGGAATTCCTCTTTGCTCCAGCCGGTCTCTTCTGCCACCTGTGGCAGAAAACAACCTGAAGCACGATCTCTCTTTATATAGATGCCGTCAACTCCGAGACGCAAACTCAACGGATCATCCGTCTGCTGGAGCGGCGACAAAACCGATATCTCGATATCCAGCTCTTCCAGCTCCCGCGCTGTTATCGGGTTCGCAAGAAAACGAGGGTCGCTGGTAGCCGAGGCCTTCGCCATCTCAACAACCAGCTCAATCAGTGGGCTTTCAGAGGTGAACTGTCCGATACAGCCTCGCAATCGGCCATTGTTCTTCAATGTCACGAAGCAGCCGCAATGAGCATTCAGCTCAGCGTCGTCCGATTTGGGCTCGGGTGTAGGCCCACCGGTGATAACCGCCTCAACCGTATCACGGGCTGTCTTGAGCAGAATTTGCTTCTGCGTATCGTTCATCCTTACTCTACGAAAAGATGCCCCACTTGCTTCATTGCATAAGCCAGAGCCATTAACAATATAATAACTACCACGGTTGCGATGTTAAAGTATTTTTCTATCAGAGCCCGCGCACGCCTACCAAGAAAGTAAAACAGCATTGCCTCCGAGCCAAATCTCATCGTGCGGAAGACGACACTTATAACAACAAACTTCAGGAGAGAAACGTTAGCCATACCACCCAGCCAGCTAAACATCATATACGGCACGGGCGTCAAGGCCGATATCGCAATCGCCCAAGAGGCATACTTGTCATACAAGTGCAAAGCTCCATTGACCCGATCCCCCAAATGAAGCGGCCCGAAGCTAATCTGCTCGAAAAAGTGCGCGACTCTTTCGCCGCCAATCGCCAGACCCAGCGAAAAGGCAATTGTCCCTCCAATAACGGAAAAGAATGCACAGGTCAGCCCATATCTCAGCGAACGCTTCGGCTTGCCTAAGCAAAGCCCGATGACCATAACGTCTGCGGGAATCGGCACGCAGATCGGCTCGGTTAAAGCAAGGACAATAAGTGCCACGATGCCGAAACGCGTATCAGCCCAATGGACAACCCAATTATACAACCGCCTGTGCCAATGCCACCAGACGACGCATCCGTCGCTCGTGACTTGTGACTCGTGGCTCGGTTCAGGACTTACCGCTTCACCGTTCGACATTTGTGATTCCGTGTTCGGCATTCGATATTCCTCACTCCTCCAATCCTTCAAGTAAAGGCTTCTGCAAAATTGTAGGTTAGGCATACAATTTTGCAGAACTCATTCAAATAAACTGGGCCCCTCATCTTTTGGCTTCTGAGCGGATTTCTGTTGCGAAGTCTCGTTCTGCGCGGAAGGAAATTTCAAGATTTTCGTCCCTGCATCGGGTTCCGGCTCTGCTCTCCGCACGTCAGCAGGAACAAAAGGTATGAGTCCCTGCCGATATACCTCCTCCTGTATCTCTCGTGGGGCGTAGCGGACATCCATCAGAAATCCGCCGACATCCAGCGTCCAGACCAGTGGGTTCTTTACTAACATGGTCGGTATGCACCAATCGGGGTCTACCGGGATTATATCAAGCTCGTCGCGGATAATTCTTGACTTCGCCATCATCGTACCCTGCGATACGCCGAATCCCTCTGCAACCTGTGCGGAGGTCATGTGGGGTGATTGCCCGGGGTCCTGCAGAAAGTTGACCCAGCCGAGGGCGTGGACTATCCCGCTGGCCCAACTGGCCGGCCTGGCTCTTTCAGACGGCAATTCTGCAAAGCAGATATCCTCTGCCATCTCCTCGCTGAGTCGACGATAGTCCTCATTGAGGTACCGCTCGCAGAACGCATTTATCAGCCCCACTATCTCTCTAAACAAATCCTGATACTCTTCGGAAATATCCATACGAATGTCCTCACTCACTCTTGGTCCTTTTTGTTTTTTCTTCTTTCTCATCTGCAAACTTCCCTGCCGGCCCACCAGCCGTGAATAAAACCGCAAACCGAGTCACCAACGCACCCAAAAGAACATAACCCAAAATCACCTGAAAGGTCAATAGTATGTGTCCCCATATACTTGTCGCGTTGGCATGCATATCGCCGAATCCAAGCGTAGTCATCGTGACAACAGAAAAGTAAAGAGGGCGTAAAAGCACCAACAGAAAGTAGTGCCAAAGAGGCACATGTGGCTCCACCACCAAATTGCTTACAATGCCCGGAGGCCACCAGCAGGCACAATTCGCATAAATAGCAGCAAAACCCAATGCCAATCCAAAGAACCAAATTATCACTCGCCATGTGCTTAGTCCATAATCACTAAGGCACCAAAACCATCGAACCGGCCATCTCAAGAGCCGATGTTCTGGATACCACTTCTCCCAGTTCTTCCGCCTGATATTGTATTCCAAAAGTTGCTTCGTGCCTGGATCGATTTTAGCAATACCTAAGGCAACTCCCAAAAAGTTGGCCCTTCGATTGACCTTGCACTCCCACAGAGAAGTTGCTTGATCGACATTCGCTTGCATCACTTCAGTTCCGCGCAAATCAGCGTAGGCAAGATCTGCTCCCTGAAGATGTGCAAACCACATTCGGGCTCCTTTCAATCCGGCATCCATAAGAGCCGAATCTTCAAGGTGCGCCCAACGGAGGTCGGCACCCTCCAGATGTGCGAACTGAAGATCCGCGTGCTCCAGATGCGCTTGCTTAAATATGGCTCCGTTCAAGTATACTCCAGCGAAGACATCCTCTCCTGTATCGGTATGTGTCATTCGTAGAGTGCCAAGATTGGCTGATTCCAGGTGCCATCGAGAAAAGTCCGCTTCTTCAAGGCAGACATCTTCTTCTTTGTGACGCCTGCGCCACCGGTTCCACTCGGTCATATCCTTTTTGTCTGAGCAGCGCTTGAGCATATCGTACTGCTCCTGGCTGAACCGCCGCTGTCCCTCCTTCGGCTCATCCGCTTGGGACTTCGATTCGTCCATCTCCACTTCCTTAGTCATTCATTAACTGGCTGCTTGTTGTCATGCTGAGCCGAAGGGCGAAGTCGCCAGACGCGCCCGTGGCGGGCATCTGGCTCGCGAAGTAGTACAACTCAATGTACGTCGAACACACGGTTTTCCTTACCCAGATTCTTCGCTGCGCTCAGAATGACACCCGGTCACTCAAGCCGTAATAGGCCGGTCGCATCAAGCATCCCATTTAAGTCTCTGTTTTTCTCTCTGAGCCCTCTGTGGCCAATTTCATGTCCACAATAAGAATCGCCTGCTATAATGTCAACGAGCAAATTGGGTATCTCGAACGAGATACGCTTCACGCTTCACGAGATACGAATACATGGTTAGCAAAGAACAGTTCGAAACCATCGACGACGCACTGTTGGTCCGGGCACCTGCGAAGATCAATTTGAGCCTGCTCATAGCCGGCAAACGCCCTGATGGCTTCCATGAAATAGAAACCATAATGGCCAAGGTAAACTGGTACGACGAGATTCTCATCGAACCAGGTCGAAAAGCCGGCATCGAGCTTGTCTGCGAAGGGCCGTATTGGGCACCGGAGGGAGAAGATAACCTGGTCTACCAGGCCGCTAAGATGCTGATGAACTGCTGCGGTGAATGGGCTGACCTCAAAATCACGCTGACAAAAAATATCCCTGCCGGCTCAGGACTCGGCTCGGCAAGCAGCGATGCAGCAGCCACTCTCTTGGGGGTCAACAGATACCTGAATCTGGATTTGCCCACGCGCCAACTTCACAAATTGGCCGCGGGACTGGGCAGCGATGTACCTTTCTTTTTGGATGGGCCGTTGGCCCTCTGCAAAGGAAAAGGCGAAAAAATCAAGAAATTGGGCGAAAAAATTGACTTTCTGGCTCTGTTAATACTTCCTGATGTAAGTGTTTCCACAAAAGAGGTTTACGTCAATTATGCCCATGACCAGGCCCGGTACGAGTGCCTTTCTGCTCGGATGAACGGCTATATCCAGGAGAACAGGATTGATTTGGCTGTGAACATGTGCGCAAATATGTTGGAGAAAAGTTGTTTCAGTTTGGCAAAGGAATTGGTCGAAATTAAGAGAGGAATTGAATCGTCAGGTATCGGACCTCTGTGTCTAAGCGGCAGTGGTTCAGCAATGTTCTGTCTGATCGACGATAGAGATGAGCAAAGGGCCAGAGCATACAAACACAAGCTTGAGGAAAAAATCGGTTGCAAAAGCGTTATCGTGACTAACAATACATGGTAGAGGGTCGCTGCTTCGCGGGGGCCCGGCTTTTGAGTGAGGCAAGAAATGAACATCACCGAGGTCAGAGTCAAATTAGTGACCAACGAAGATAGCAGATTGAAAGCTTTTTGCTCCGTGACTATTGATAGCGACTTTGTGGTTCGTGACATTAAAGTTGTAGAGGGCAGGGGCGGTGTTTTTGTCGCTATGCCTTCGCGGAAAATGAGCGACCATTGCGAAAAATGCGGAGGCAAAAACCATCTCAGAGCCAAATTCTGCAATAATTGTGGCGTCAAGCTTAAGGAAAACCGCGCCAAGAAAGATTTCAAAGGCAGAATAAAGTTGCACGCTGACATCGCCCATCCGATAAACATAGAATGCAGGCGGGGAATTCAGAAGATTGTTACAGCCGCCTTCGAAGAAGAGGTGGAAAAATCAAAACAGCCGGATTACAAGCCCGTCGAGGTGGATGAGCCGGATGATGACATTCCGGAAGTAATCTAAGTAGTCGAGAACACATAAACGCCGGTTGCACACCTACTTTTTCGTCAAGTAGGCTTTGAAAACAAAAGCCTCCTTCGTCTCCGTGAAGGACTACATCTTGCGCGCTCAACAAATGCGACAATTAGCTTTGGGTGAGTCTTTTTAATGTTGTAAGGTCCTCGAGAACCTTGTCCAGAGCAATGTCGAGTCGCTGATTGAGGTTGTATTTGCCTTTGGTAAGCTGCTGGCGGATATGAAGAACCTTCTCCCTGCGGATTTCCGGCAACGAGGCGATGCGTTTTAGCACCTGGCCAACGGGCGTATTGTTGATGTTTTCAAGGATCTGCTCCATAATCAAGTCTTCATCTGGAGTCAGGTCCCCGTCGACAGAATCCCTCTGTCGATCTTGGTCCTCAAACCGACCATCGGAATCAAAATCTGGCATCTTAACTACCTTGTTCCACCAGCTACAAACGAAAGCATCCATATTCCCGTCTGAGACCTGATAACCACTATATCTTGTGTATGCCCTAAATCCCTTTTGAGGCCCAATGCAATCTTGTAGTATTGATATCGACATGAAGGGCTGAAAAACTTTAGAAAAGTTTGGCGCCCACGTACTTGTGTATAAGAGCTTAAACTGCATCGGTTTGTGGCAGAATACTTGGCAAAATACCGCCGATCAATACTGAAAAACCGCTTTTTCAGCCAGCCGTGCCAACGCCCAAATCGATGCTGTACTGGCTCCAGGCATCTATCTGGGCAAGCTGGGCAATATACTACATATAGTGATAGCCATGATTGCGTGAACGCAAGAAAGGTGAAGGAGGGTGACTGGATTTCGCGGTACCGGCGGTGCTGGGTGTCCAGCAATAATTCGACCCGCCCCGCCGCTGGCGGGGTGGGGTAGGACACGGAATCCATATTTAGCCCCACGCCTGCCCTGAGCGCAGCCGAATGGGTTCCACGCGGGGTTCTTCCTCTTGTTTAGCCGTCGCCGCCCCGGCGACGTTCTCCGCAAACCACAATACCCACGCTTGGCCTCGAGCGAAGCGAAGGCACGCAATACGAATACCTCATTGCGAGTCCGCCGTGCTGAAAGTCCGCCGTAGGCGGGGCGGACGCGCCAATCTCACGTTTAGCCCCCAAATTTATTTGGGGTCCCTCCTTCCCGCAATTCACTGCGCGGGTCTCTCCCGGACACGCACTCGCCCACGCGATACGCAATACGCGCCACGCTCAACGCCCCACGAAAAGTCATTCCGAGGAGCCCGTATCACGGCCGACGTGCAAATTTCCCTCCTCCTAATTCTTGTTCGTTCTGCGTCTCTTGAGCGATGTCAAAGGGATGTGCTCTCCCTTTTCAAAGAGGAATGTATATTTGCCCCGTTGCGCTTTTTCCACCTCGACAAGTTTGTCAAAGATGTCCGGATGAATCTCCAGCAACGCCTCAAAGTCTCCCTTGCACTTATATGCTCCGCACCAGCATTCGGCGGAAGTGTTCAGCTCAGCGGTCGGGCTCTTCGGCAAGTTATGCCGTTTTATGTAATCTACAACCTTTGCATCCGACCATCCAAAAATAGAGCTAACACTTATACATCTAAACGCAGGATGGAACCACACCGGAACATACGTTGCTCGTATATTCGATTCAGCCGCTCTAATCCCGTCGAAGATTACTTTAGGCCCTTCAACAGTGCTGAGAAAGCGGCGCATTGGTGCGACTTTCAACGTCTCACAACACCACCGCGACCTCACTCCGGGTATACCCCATTTCTTTGCAATCTCGAAATAATCGTGCTGTGGCCGTACCGTTACCAGACGCACGTCCAGTTTCTTACAAACTTTCCTAACATACTCTTCGACTTCGGGAAATCCTGCAGTCGTGTCCACGTGTAGAGCCGTTATCTCCTTGTTGGCGTAATCTCCAAGCCGCCGCATGTACTCAAGCAAGCAAAGACTATCCTTACCACCGCTAAACAGAACGAAAGCTCTCCCCATCCGCAGTAATTTCAGGACATCGTCTCTGCCAATCTTGATTTTGGCTCTGGCTGACTTCGCCTGTTCCCCCTCTAATTCACAAGCCTTAAAATAGCCGTTGCCATTACTGTGACAGACATATAACGGCTTAACAGGTGTGCCTTTCACCCATTTCGATGTAAGCGTCCCACTCCGATGGCATTTGCGACAGTAGACTTGAAGTCCACGGAAATCCTTTGAAGCTATCGTTTTCGCAGCATCCTCCCATGCTGCGTCATAACCACCATTCCTATGTTTATTACCCTTCTTATTAGCCGACACCGGGACTTTGCGCGACTCACAGCCCTGAATATAGCGTCCGTTCGGCAGGCCAAGCAAAATCGCGATGTTCTGCCGTCTGACTGCGCGCCGAAATCTCCGAACTTCCACATCTCTCCACCCTTTGTGGAGGTAGTACTCGCGGGCAGGCTGCGGCTTAGGACCAGGTCGATAATTATCCTCAGTATAATCCAACGGCCTATAACGACAGTCGATAACGCGCACTCCCCAACGCCGGCACGCCTCTAGTTTCTCCTTCATCTCCCTATACGGCAGAACATAGTTGTAGATCATGAAAACGTATATGTCCTTCCGCTTATACCCAGCCTCCTCCAAAATGCCAACCGCATTTCTGACTCGTGCCCATGTCTTATACGCCCAATCCCACGCTATACGCGGACTGACAAAATGCGCTTCCTTCAACGACTTTGCCCGTTCAGGCGTAAGCAGATTCAAATCGAACCCGCTTTGACTGTCACATCTCAGCGGATGCCCCGTTGCCGTTCGGTACTCAGCCAACTCGCCCAGGATCTTGTCAATATGAGGATTGGCCAGCAGATTATTATCGTAAAACACCAACTTTCTTCTTTTTATCAATGGTAACACCGAATCAACGCATGTGAATTCCGGCTCAATCCTCCATGTCCCACAGAAAGTACATCGTCGCGTACACCCTCGCGAAGTATGAATGATCTGATAATCAAGGTCCTCTGGCAACAGAGAGTAATCCAGCCCGACTTTCTCAGCAGCTCCTTCTCGATATAGCCCCGGGTATACCGCCGCAAACGGCGACCGCTCTTTGCAGTCTCTGGGCATTAGCGAAGCGTATATCCCGCCTATCTCCATCTTAGCACTTGGGTAGGCGTTGTGGTAAAAGTGAGCCGCCTCGTGGACATACTTCGACCAATATGTAAACGATGAGGTTATCAGAATCCGATCAGGATTGAACCCACACCGTATTAGACCGCGTACCAGCTTAACTCTATCGCCTTTAAGTTTGTGATAAGTCCCGATCTTCAGCAGGCCTATCGGCAAGAAATGCGAATGATTCTTACTCTTCGTCGCTACCGGAAAATCAGGCTCTACCAACAGTATTTTCATCTAAGTCTTGTGTTATTTAGTAGGAGGTTGTATACATCTTCGAATATTACTATTATTTCATTTGGGCTTAACGATATGCTTGTAGGATGCGCACAATCATTTCTTGTCTCGTAATCTTTCTTTAGCTTTCTGAAATCCGTCACGCTTACAATATCCTTATAGCAAATATAGCATAATATTTGCCTGTCATTGCTATTCTCTCTAATATCTTGAATGTCAGTCGCATTCTTCTGGAAATCCTTGGCAAAATATCTGTAATAGGATTTTGGCCTATCCGACATTTCTTTAGAGCGCCTGTTGAAATCGGATAGGTTATTTCCCACGTACCTCAATATTCTGCTTATGCCAGAAGCCCACACCATCAGGGCTGCTGCCTTGAAACAATGATTCTCGAGACAACAGACTGCCTCTTTAATGTACTCCGCCTCTTCTCCCGTAAGAGTACCCGCAATTTTCTCCAGTTTAGGCCTGATGTCGTCTAATCTGGTTAGATGTCTCTTTGTGATGTTCAGCGAAGCATACGCGAATCTGTTGCCTCCCCTGACACCATCCGGCTCCTTCGTGGTCGTGCGTTTCTTCTTTGCCTTCTTCTTCGCCTTGGCAGTTTTCTTCTTAGCTTTTGGTCCCGCATCCATCTTTTCGGGTATGTTGCTTATGTTCTCTTCCGCCCTGTCCAAGAATCTTTTTATTAGCCGTTTTAGTTTTGTCTTGTTCTTGGCGAACACATACTTGCCATCCTTGGCATCTCTGAAGTATTTCAACACCTTATCCATTAAGTACCGGGTGTTTCCCAAGCGCCCATTCTCTGCTTTAGTTACCAGGATTCTCCTAAGTTTAGCATCTCCATATTGGCTGTACAATTCTGGGAAGCGCTTCTCCAGTGGCCCGAGGAAACTTGCATCAATCTGTATGAGATGGCTCATTGCCAGTGTGCCGTTCTGTACTTTGCGAATAGTTGCCTTGTCGTACTTCAGGAGTCGGAGCAAATCTCTCAACTCCGATCCAGTGTGGTTTGTGATCTCCCTCAATTTCGCGAACAAATCATCGTCCGACATTGCCTCATTACTCTTGAGTAGTTCATCTCGTATTTCCTTTATAGAGGTTAATTCATTGGCTTTGGTCCACTGCTTCCTTAACATATGTATGTTGTACGCCAAGATTCTGCCGTCTGTCTCCTCGCTCTCAGTCACGTGAATTGGAACGAGCTCCTTGTTCTCGGCCAGAGCTGCGCGCAAACGCCTTTCACCATCCACAAGCCTGTATGGTCTCTTATGGGTTGCGGTCCTCCGCGTGACCAGTGGTACCAGGACGCCAAAATTTCTTACTGATTTTCGCAGTTCCTTGAATGACCTGTCTTCTTCAATCTGTTCAGGGGTCTCACCCCTAGGATTCTTCTCATCTAAATCAATTGTACTTGGCGGAACTAATGCTATCGGTTGAATTTGAGTCGCATCCATATTGAGATCTCCACAAATGCAGACTTGGTCGTTCGTACCTCTGTGTATCTTTTACCCCACCTGGCTCCACGCTACTTCTCTCTCTATCATATCTGCCAAAATAGCCTTTTTCGGCTTCAACCTTAAGAAAACCGCAGCACTCCCAGCGAAAGGTTCTATGAAGTACCCGGAAATTTCCTGCCGGCAAGCCAAATGCTACATTATCCAATGCAGCTTTCTTTGCTTGCATCCCGGATAACGTAAAAGGCTTATGCTTTCCTCTTTCATCAAGTCATCCCGCCAGTTGTGAAAGAACACCCCTTGGCTCCGACAACCACAGTCCAATCTGCCACATGATTACACACAGAATCACACAACAACCTCACCCTCTGCCATGGATTTTCCCACCCACAACATTATTTATCGGCTGATATTCAGCCGAAGATGAGAATTTCCCCCCGATAACTTGAAATCTGCACAAAACCCGACAAAGAAAACAGAATTCTTTCACCCTTGCCGAAAGCATCCCGTCCTGAGCTTGTCGAAGGATCTGCCCTGAGCGAAGCCTGCACTGAGCTTTGTCGAAGTGTCGAAGGGGCCCGTCCTGAGCGTACCTGTCCTCCGTAGTTGCCCTGCTACAAAGGATGGAGCCGAATCACCATTGAAGCGCAGCGGAAATCCGCCTACGGCGGAATCACTAATCAACTCAAAACTCGCCCCTCTCTGTGTCCTCTGTGGGCATACTTTTTGAGCTTTGCGATGTGGTTTTGCCTTTTGCACTTTAACCTTTCATTTTTCTTCGTGTCCATTCGTGGCTATTTCTCTCTGCGCCCGCCGCGGTTAAATCAAGTGAGTGTCAATCCGTGTAAATCCGTGTCTGATAAGCTCAGTGTCACTCAGTGTAAATCCGTGTCGAATCTTCTTCGTGCTTTTTGGTGGCCAAATAAATTCGTGGCTGAATTCTCTGTGCCCTCTGTGCCAAAAACAAATTCGTGTCAACCTGTCCTTCGTCTTCCGTCCCACCTCGTATCGAGGATTGAGCCTTCAGTATCCAGCATCGAATACTAACCATTCTCCATACACGAGTCACGACCCACGCCCTTTCACGCATCCTCGCATCCACTCATTCACCCATCCACCATCTGACAATTCACCAATTAACCAATCACTAATCACTTGCAAAAATTTTTGCAAAAATTCTACGATTTCCCCTTGACTTTTCGACCCCCTATTTTTGGCCCAATATCGAGACCCGTTCAATTTTGACAAAAAAAGCGCGCGCTTTTACGAATTTTTGCCAAAAAGGTACGCGCTTTTACGAAAAAATGCAAAAAAGTGCGCATTTTTGCAATTTGACGTTTTCACACTTAACCTCTTGTGACTTATGCACTTATAAACATTTTTCGCGGTTGTCTCACAAACTAAGTGTCGGACCGCACACCGCGGATTCTGGATAAATCCCCACCAGAAAACCCCTCCTGAGCAGAGCCAAAGGACCTCATTCAAAGGCCAAGTTTACATCCGCCATCAACTCTCCCAATTACTCCATTTTTGCGATTTTCAAGCAGTCTTACTCTCACGAGGTCGTTTTTCTTCAGCTTTTCTGTTGTTTTTTCGACGTGGACCATAAAATATCTCTCGCTTCGCCCCTGCGGTTGCCCGTCGCTACTCTCCAGCAGAATTTCAGCAGTTTCGCCGATAAACTGTTGGCGAAACTCCCTGCCCAGTTCCATATCTAAATCACGCAGAACTTTTGATCGCTCTTTTATAACTTTAGTGTTTACAGCATCTTGCATACGTGCCGCGGCGGTGCCTTTGCGTGCTGAAAATGTAAAGACATGCATTTTTGCAAAGCCTATCTCTTTTGCCAGATTTACAGTCTGCTCAAAGTCGGCGTGCGTTTCACCGGGAAAACCAACGATAATATCGGTAGTTATAGCGGACCTATCGAGATGGGACTTGATCAACTGAACCTTCCGGCGAAAATCATCAGTGTTATACTGCCTGTACATTTTTTTCAGGATCGCATTTGAGCCCGACTGCAGCGATAAGTGCAGGTGTGGCATAATGTTACGGTGTTTGCAGAAAGTATCGAGCAGTCGCGGCGTTACGTCAGCCGGCTCCAGCGAACTCAGTCTTATCCTTGCCAGATTAGGTATTTTCGCCATCTTATCGAGCAGATCGGCCAATTTGTCGTTTTGGCCATCAGCCCAGTTCTTTCGTCTGACGCTTTCTTGGCCGTAAGCACCGAGGAATATACCTGTTACGACGATCTCCTTGTGCCCGGCTGCGACCAGGGCACGTGCCTCTCTTAGGACGGCCTCAGGCGGCTTGCTGCGAACGTGAGGCCGAGTTTGCGGCACAATACAATAGTTGCAGTATCCGTCGCAGCCGTCCTGGACCTTCAGAAAAGCCCTGGTTTGGCCCTTGAAAGCCGTCAATTGCGGCAGCTTCGGCAGGGCGTCTATGTTGTTGCTACAGTTGACTTTAAAACCGTTTTCTGCATCAACTGACCTGCTTAGGCGAAAGGATTGGACGCTTTCGGAATCGCAGCCGGCAGCATTGGCTTTGACTATTTGGGTCAGCACCTCAGCGGTATATTCTTGACGCCTGACGGCAATGATATTTCTGCTGTGCTCGTTCAGTTCACCGATCTGGACAGTTGGCAGGCAGCCACAGACAACGATGGTGGCATCAGGATTCAGCTTCTGAGCTTTTCGGATGTATTGTCGGCTTTTGGCGGAAGCAGTATGGGTTACGCAGCACGTGTTGACGACCACCAAGTCAGGCTCTTGGGCCATCTCGACCTGCCTGAGGCCGAGCTGTTCGAGCAGCTCTCGAATCTGCTGGCTTTCGTATTGATTGACTTTGCAGCCGAGCGTATTCGTGGAAAAACTCTTCATAATTAGGCCATAATAACAGTTGTTGACCGGGGGTACCAAGGCTAAAAGAGTTCAGTTCATACGGAGAGATACGGATTGAGGCATATCTGGGGCAATGTGAATGAGACGAACAAGAGGAAAGAAGCAAAACCACAAATTTCTTACGCAGATTAACAAGATTGAGAACTGAGATTTTTGGAATTGGGAGAAAATTGAGTTTTTTTGAGGTTTTTTGGGTTGATTTCTGTGCGGATGTTGGTTCTTGGGCTGCGAATGGGGGCTGGTGTGTCAAACCGAGTAGCTTAGGCGGTATGGGCGAAAATAAAACGTCAAAAAACAACGACAAATGGAGCAGAAATTGGCAAAAATTCGTAAAAATGCGCGCTTTTTTAGCAAAAATGAGTAAGAATTTAACACTTTTTTAAGATTAACATTTTGTTAATTTAGGCGAGATAGGAAACGTCAGCTTAGGACAGATTTCAGGTTTTTTGCAGCCACAGAGGGCGCAGAGGACGCAGAGAATTCAAGACAATTTAGCCACAGATTTCACGGATGAACACAGACAGATATGGCCACTAATTAACACGAATGGACACGAAGGAAAATGAAAGGTTAAAGTGCAAAAGGCAAAACCACAGCGCAAACCTCAAAAAGTATGCCCATAGAGAACACACCCCTGCTACCTGTAAAGAGCGAGGGTTCAATAGCTTCTTAGCTCGACTTTTGCCATTTTTGAGATTGTCGATGGATAGAGAATTAGTGGCACAAAAGATGGACTCCTGCCGATTTTTACTGACAAGTAAAGTC
>DAOWID010000347.1 GCA_030641115.1 Planctomycetota bacterium
ACAGCCAGCCGGAACTTGAGCAGCGAATAATACTGGATAAGTTGAAGGTGAAATTGCCAAAGCAGCCACCACCAAAAGTGTATAGTCATCAGCTAAACGGACAGCTTTGTGGTGGAAACTAACCGTCCTGGCGCTATCAAGAGTGCTGATTTAGACACCTAACTGCGAAAGTTGGGCTAGCTAATTTGAAGGTGTCGGTCGGAAATGTCCAAGGCGCTCAACGTGCCCGCCTCATCCAAACTGATCCAGACAGAGCATAGCTGACAGAGCACTATTTTACCCCCCCCGACTTAATCGGTCCCGGTATATCTTGCGAGCTTCTATAGTCGCTTGATCCGAACGTTGCGGAACCAGACGTTGGCCCCATGGTCCTGGAATCCAATATGGCCTTCGCGCTTAAAATCCTTTAGGGCTGTACGAAACTTGTTCTTTGACCCATCGGGATCAGGGTTCTTGCGAGGCTCTGTCCATCGGTTCAAGTCCATGTCAATGATTTGCTCACCATTGAGCACGATGCTGATCTTATTATCCTTAGTGGTGATAGTGACGTGGTTCCATTGGCCATCCTTTGTCATTTCCTTGCTGGGAGCCAGGGCGTCGTACATCGCACCACAGCTATGCTTGCTGGTTTTGTCGACGCGCTTATAAACCTGCATTTCCAGCCCGGTCTGCACACAATCCTTTGGGGCGTCGGTACGGAAGAAAATGCCGCTGTTGCCTTCGGTCTTGAAATCGAGTTCAAGCACGAAGTCGCCGAAGCGCTCCTTGGTCCAAATCATACCCGCACCCTTCTCTCGGGTCAGGACACGCTTCTTGATAACCCAGCGAGCATTCGGCCTGCCACCACCATCGCTCATCCAGTTGTTCAAATCTTCGCCATCGAACAGCACCTGCCATCCGGCGTCCGGTCTTCTCGCGCCGGAATTCAGCAGAACATCTATGCGGGGCGTTTTATGATTATATGGCTTCATCAGAATGTCCAAGTCACCATCCCCGTCGAGGTCGCCGAGCTTGCCTTCATGTATGCCTTGGCCGTGAGAGGCGACGGTTTCTTTGAAGCTGCCGTTGCCGTCGCCGTACCAGATATATGTCTTGGCATTGTCGCCCGCACCGGGATTACCCATCTCTCCGATGAAGATATCCGGATTACCGTCGCCGTCGACGTCACGTATTTCGCACGTGTGGCCGTGGACGACGTAACGGAGTTTGTGAGCCACCCATCTGCTGTCCTTCCATTCGTACCACTTTGCATCACCGTCCATGTCGCCCGGAGAGAAGACAATCTCAGGGCGGCCACCTTTGACCAACTGACCTGCGGCACATTGAGTAAATGCCATGTCCGTGTCGATTACATTTTCCTTATATTTTGTGCCTCCAGTGTGTTTGAACCAACGCCCTCCGCCGACGATATCGACTTTGCCATCCAGGTCGATATCTACGGGAATGGATGGAAAACCTTCGTGTTCACGCCCCGATGACCACGAATAGATCGTAGTGGATGACCAGGGCTCGGTCGATTTTGGGTCCGATGGGATTTCAAAAAGAAGAAGCTTCTTTGCTTTCTGATTCCATGAAACGAATTCCACCCAACCATCGCCGTCGAAGTCTCCAACGGTCTGGTCGTGATGCTTACTGCTTCCTGAGTTCTTGATATGACGGCACTTCCACGGCTTTGAGAAATCCGGATGAGGGTTCTCCCACCACCAGATATTGTTGCCGCTGGCGTCCTGACCAAGGATAATGTCCATATCGCCATCTCGATCAATATCGCAGAAGTCGCCGCCCGCTTCGGGATTCTTCCTCGTATTATCAATCACGAACTTGTCCCATGCTTTACCGTTGTACTTGTACCACACCACTGACGGCGTTCGCGTCCGTTCGCCCACGACGAAGTCTTCAATACCATCCTTGTCAATATCCAGGACCAGACAGCATGTCTGTTGCTTGCCATCATTTGGAGTCGGCATATCCCCTGTTGAGCTGCTTTTGCGCTCCCACGCCACATCGCCCTTCGCGGCGATTGCACAGATAGCGATAGCCAACAGCGAAATTGTCGCTGTTCCTAATGCCTTTCTACCAAACAATGTACTGCCTAACTCAACTGTTGTCTTTTGTGTGTTTTCCTTCATTTGTAACCTCCTTGACCTGAGATTTTCGGTACGCATTACTTTGCAACACTCCTGAACCTCTGAAGCACGATACTACCAAATTAGCTGCCCTCTTGCCAAAGATTTCTTGTAACCGTTCACAGCGTACAAGTTGCGTTCTTGGGGTCATTGCGAGGAGTTTTACGACGAAGCAATCTAAAATGTAACGATTGAGATTGCCACGGCCCGCCACAGGCGGGCCTCGCAATGACATAAAACGGCACATTTG
>DAOWID010000324.1 GCA_030641115.1 Planctomycetota bacterium
AGAAGGCACTTGAGCAGAAGCCCAATAGTCCAAGCTTTTTGGATACGTATGCCTATGTGTTATACAAGAACGGCCGATATTCCGAAGCTGATGAATTTTTGACAGCTTCTTTGCAGCAGTATGAACAGAGTGAAACTGTTGTACCTACGGAAGTGTATGAGCATTTAGGCATGATAAAGGAGGCACTGGGAGAAAAGGCCAAAGCCCTTGACGCCTATAAGAAGGCCCTTGACGTACGAGGGCGGAGATTGTCGGAGAAGAGAAAAGAGCGAATAAGCAAGGCTATTGAAGGTCTTTCGCGGTAATCCATAGCTGTGAAAACCTACAGCATGTGATACAGGCAATACGTTGTTCGCTTTATGGGTGAATTCTGATTGGAGAATAAAATGGTAGAAAAAAAACCAACGGTTGGATACAAGCCGGCCGGGCCGGCCGGGCCGAGGCAGCCCGCCGCTGCGCTAACAGCGAAGGAAGTGTTTGGAATATTGCGTCGGCACGTGCTGCTGATAGTCGCTCTGACCATAGGGGGTTTGGTGGTCGGCGGTCTAAGTTGGTATCTCACAAGGAAATTTTCCCCCAAATATACCGCCCAGACCCTGATTGAGGTCTTGCCGCCCATAGAAACAGACCCCATGGATATCGTGGCGGCTCAGGTGCAAAAGGACATTCAATACGGGCATCGTGTGTCAGTGGCTACCCGTCTAAAAGAGCAAAGAACCCTGCAAGAATTGATCAGGAACGACACAGTTAGGGCAACGAACTGGTTCGGTCGCAGAGATAAGGACACAAGAAAGGCCTTTAAGTATTTGAATAAGCATCTTAACGCCCAAGCCCATAGAGATGCTGAGTATGTTGTGGTATCGATGACCTGCCGTCAAGCTGACGAAGCAGCACTGATAGTCAACGAGATGACCCATGCGTTTGTTGCTGCACAAGGAGGCAGAAAGAGGCAGGAGTTGGGTGATAGACTGGCAAAGCTCGATGACCGGCGAACTCGTGTTGAGGATGACTTGATTGCCGCCAACAACGCCTTGGATGAGGTTCGTAAACGCTGGGAGATAACGGATCTTGAACGGACTCCAGGTCGCTATTGGCGCCACACATACGAAATAACATTAGATGATTTGGTACTTCAGGAAAACGAGCTTTTACTGGCAGTCAGGCAAAGTCAAGCCAATATGAAAAATCTCGATAGACTGGCAACGGAAGAGCCTGTCGGCGTTCAGATTAAACACGCTGTAGAGAGAGACCAAGTTATGCTGGCGCTTGCTAACCAACTTGCCTTGCAGGAGGCGCAACTGGCTGGCAGGCTCGCAAAGTTCGGTGACAATCACAGAGTCGTGCGTCAAACGCGCGAGCTCATTGAACAAATCAAAGCAGAAAGGGAGATCAGAAGGGCCGACATAGCTGATCAGACCCGCCAGGCCATTCTCAAAAACGCACAGGATGGCTTGATTGTGATGCGGCAAAGGCTTGAAGAATTGCAGAACTTGCGAGAAGGCGCGGCTGCCAAGAAGCAACAGCTCGATTTGGCTCGCGTACAGTACGAGAAGCGGGTAAAGATAAGAGATGAGAGAATATTGGTGCTTGACCTTATCAAGGCCCAGATTGAGAAACTGCGGATCATGGTCGAGGAGCCGGAGGCTGCCAAGGTGATGCTTGTGGGCGACGCTCCGGAGCCTCTGGAAATGGTGGCTTCGCGGCAGTGGTGGCTTTGGTGCCCCGGTGGGACGGTGCTGGGCTTTTTGATTAGTATAGGCCTTGCCTTCTTGCTTGAGATGGCAAATGACCTTCTGCGGACACCCAGAGATGTGACGAGATTCCTGCGTGTTCCGCTGCTTGGTGTTATTCCGGATGCAGCGGAAGACAAACAGGTTCGTGGGGTAGAGCTTTATCACGCCGTGCGGCAGGCACCTTATTCTATCATAAGCGAATCCTATAGACGGTGTCGGACGAACTTGGAACTGTCTGGCTCCGTGGAGTCTTCGCAAGCACTGCTCGTTGTCAGCGGCGATGCGGGAGACGGCAAGACGTCCGTGGCGGTCAATCTTGCCACCGCATTTGTGGCTAAAGAGAAAAAGGTGTTGCTTATCGACGCCAATTTTAGGCAGCCGAGTCTGCAAACAATTTTCCCGAAAATGGCAGCGAACAACCTGGAAACCGAGCACTTCAATTTTGGATTAAGCAGTGTGTTGACAAATCAGTGTAGTTACCGGGATGCTGTCAGGCCCACCGGTGTCGAGGGCCTAGACGTCATCGATGCGGGTCCGTTGCCCTCCAATCCGGCAGAGCTGCTGGCCGGTCCACGCATGGAAGAGCTGATCAAAGAGCATCGCAGGAACTATGATCACGTTATCGTTGACAGCGCGCCACTGCTGCTGGTAAGCGATGCCAAGGCCGTTGCCCGACTTGTTGATGCGACACTTGTGGTGTTCAATGCCGCTGCCACGCGAAGAGGTGCTGCTCAACGAACAGTCCGGGAACTCGAAGAAGTGGGTGCCACAATAGTCGGCTGTGTGCTGCTCGGCGTAAGGGCCATGAAGGGCGGCTATTTCCAAGAGCAGTACAAGTCGTATCAGAAATATCAGAAGCCGCAGCTTGCGCCTGCGACGTAAGGATATTGGCTGTATTGTGTGGCGACTTAGAATTGCCGCGAGCATTAGAAGCTGCAAAAATCAGGTTCCCATTTTGCGAGAAAAGCCGTAGAATGGGAACCTTCTTATATACGAAGACTTTGTCCAAGGAACGGTTCGATGGAAAAATTCTTGGTGACCGGCGGAGCCGGGTTTATCGGCTCAAATATCTGCAGGAAACTCACCTCGGACGGCTGCTTTGTGCGAGTTGTTGATAATCTGCTCACGGGCAAGAAAAGCAATCTTGCCGGTATTATCGACAACATTGACTTTATTGAAGCCGATATGGGCGATGAGAAGACCGCGCGTGCCGCAATGAAGGAGATCGAAGTCGTTTTGCACCAGGGTGCCTTGCCCTCGGTGCCGCGCAGCGTTGATGACCCTGCCGAAACGCATAAGCACTGTGTCGATGCTACTTTCACACTTCTTTTGGCTGCTCGCGATGCCGGCGTAAAGCGCTTCGTATATGCGTCAAGTTCCTCAGCTTATGGCGATACACCCACTTTGCCAAAAGTTGAAACGATGCCTCCCAGTCCCCTTTCGCCCTATGCGGTGGGTAAACTCACCGGCGAATACTACTGCTCGGTGTTCCACGAGGTTTACGGTCTTGAGACTATCTCGCTACGGTATTTTAATGTCTTCGGCCCACATCAGGACCCATCGAGCCAATACGCCGCTGCCATACCGGCCTTTGTGACAGCCATATTGAAGGACAAACCGCCGACTATCTATGGCGATGGCGAGCAAAGCCGGGATTTCACTTATATTGACAATGTGGTCGAGGCAAATCTACTCGCTGCACGAGCCAAACAGACCAAAGGCGAAGTCATAAATATCGCTTGCGGGGAAGCGATAACGGTAAATGTGATAATTGATATGATAAGCGAAATCGTTGGCAAGAACATAGAACCGATTTACACTGACCCTCGCCCCGGCGATATAAAACATTCCCGTGCCGACATCGCCCTCGCCCAGAACCTAATCGACTTCAGACCGCTCGTTCCGTTCCGCGATGGCCTGCAAAAGGCTATAGATTGGTACCGGGAAAATCTTCTGTAATTTGGCGCATGTGTTTTCTTGTGCCGGTATATATTTAACGCGGTTTTCTTTTAATAATTTCAGTTGTTTTCCTGTTTGGCTTTCTTCTATTGCGTAGGTTCAACAATTCCTGGGTCTTTCTAAACATCAATTCAAATCGCTGCTGAGTTGTTAGGGATGCAAGATAATCTAATTCAAACTCGATTTCCTTGGCCTCATTATGTTTGTCCAGCTTTAGAATAGCCATATAGTGCCTTTCAGCCGGCGTTAAGTTTGAGTTGACTAGTACAGCGTTTCGTAAATCTCGCTACTATGCTGGA
>DAOWID010000089.1 GCA_030641115.1 Planctomycetota bacterium
AGCAAAACGAGCGAGGGCATCCTTGAGCTGTTTGATCAGCTTCATCGGGAAGGGCAAACCATTATCATGGTAACGCATGAAGAACATGTGGCACGTCATGCGAAACGAGTAATTCGCATGGAGGACGGGCGGATTTACAGTGACCTGCCACGAGAGCAGGACCCAGCATATAAGGTCGCCAGGCAAAGTCGTGTACAAAAGGAGCAGGCATGATAGCTATACTACGTGCACCGATAGTTTTTCTCCGCCTTTTTTATCAGAGTGTGTGTCTCGCGCTGGGGCAAATCTGGACAAACAAGACCAGGTCGATACTCACCACCATTGGTATTGTGATTGGTGTGGCCTCAGTGACAGCGGTTATTGCAGCTCTTTCTGGACTAAAGGCCAAAGTTCTTACCCAGGTAGAAACCTTTGGCACGAACACAATCTTTATCATGCCCAGGCTTCCTGATAAAGGGCCAATGCGTCACGCGTCGTGGTGGACTATTAGGTTTTTGCCCGAACACTTTGACGGTATGCTTGAGCATTGCCCCTCGGTAAAGCTGTTGTGCCGCATGGGTGGTGTAGGACAGGACACAGTTCAAGCCGGTGAATGGTCGGTTGATAATGTTGAGGTTACCGGTGTAGAACCTGCATACCACGAGATTGAAAGTCGGCCGGTTGTCCTGGGGCGCAAGCTCTCCGCCATTGATGATATCCAAGTACGCCCGGTATGCCTGATCGACCCTAAGTTGCGTGATGAACTGCACCTTGACCGAGATTGCATTGGGCAAACAATTCGAATAGGCCACCATAGATTTCGCATTGTTGGCGTTATTGAACGGCGACCCACAATGGGATTTGAGCAAGACCGCTATGAGGTCTTTATTCCATTCAGGACGATTTTTAAGTTGGGAAAGCCGTATATTGCGGCCTTTGCAGCGGGTAAATCAGCTGAAGTTGTGGAAGACGCCCAGGCTGAGATAAAGTTTTTCCTTCGCCGGACACGCAATATAAGGCCCGGCGAACCCGACACGTTCAGAGTTGAGTCGCTCAAAAGCGCGCTGGAGGCGTTCAATAAGATAGCGATCATAGTCACGATGGTGGCAGGGGGCATCGTGGGCATCTCTCTTCTGGTTGGCGGTGTGGGCATAATGAATATCATGCTGGTTTCGGTGTCCGAGAGGACGAGGGAGATAGGGCTTCGCAAAGCGGTCGGAGCGAAGAAATCGGCGATTCTGACGCAGTTTTTGATCGAGTCTGTGGTCCTATGCTTTATTGGCGGGCTCGTGGGAGGCGGTTTTGGCCAGCTTCTAACGATGGGCATAGCCAACATCCCAAAAGTTGAGCTTGATATGGCGTATATTCCGTGGTGGGCGATAGCGATTTCATTTGGTTTTGCTGGTTGTGTTGGCATCTTTTTCGGAATGTTTCCGGCAATCAAAGCCGCGAGACTTGACCCTATTGAGGCACTTAGACATGAGTAAGCAATATGTTTCGAGATGGCGTTGGTTTGTAATTATGGTTGGCTTTGAGTTGGTTTTGTTGGCCGGCTGCGAACAATTCTTCGGTGGTGAGGATTTTCACCAAGTCGAGATTGCACCTGAGAAGCTGCACCAGATAGAGACGCTTGACTTGCACAAGGCCAAGGGCGAGGAAAACGAGAGGGCGGACGCGAACGAACCGCCGCCGAAAGAGCTTGAGCTTACGCTGGAGCAATGTCGGGCGTTGGCTCTGGAGAATAACCTTGAGCTCAAGGCGCAGTTGATTAGTCCTGCTATCGCGGCTGAACGAGTGAGCGAAGAGGAGGCCAAATTTGAGGCCGCGTTTTTCTCGAATCTTGCGTTTAGCAAAAGTGACACGCCTTCCGTTTCGTTTCTCGATGAGATTACAGGCACGAAGGTAGACTATTTCCGCACGGATCTTGGTGTTCGTGTGCCATTGCGAACGGGTGGCACCGTGACATTTGACATAGCTGACACCCGTGTTGAAACGGACGCCGAGCTAACGAAGTTTAACCCTTACTTCAGTTCAGACCTTTCGCTTTCGATTAGTCAACCACTTCTGCAGGGCGCGGGCAAGTGGGTCAATACGTACTCTATTCGCATCGCGCACTACGAGCGGCAGATAACCGACGCCAGAACGAAGCTCGAAGTGATACGAGTTGTTGCGGCCTTGGACCGTGTTTATTGGCGACTGTATGCAGCGAGAAGAGAATTGGAGGTGCGCAAGAAACAGTATGAGCTGGGCAAGACTCAGCTTGAACGGGCTCGGCGGTTCGTCAAAGCCGGTGAAAGAGCGCAGGTGGAAGTTGTCCGTGCAGAGGCCGGCGTGGCACAGCAGCTTGAGGCTATTATTGTAGCCGAGAATAATCTGCGCGACCGCGAACGTGAGCTTAAGCGGGTAATTAACAAGTCGGGCCTTGGGATGCAGACTCCGACGGCGTTGATAACGACGACTTTGCCGGACCCTGTCCGTTATGAATTACAGCAGGAGCGATTAGTGGCAGAGGCGATTGAGAATCGCATGGAAATGCTCGAGCTGGAACTGCAAATTGCTGAAGGTGCCAGTGCCGTTGACTATATGCGCAGCCAAGCGCTTCCCTTAGTGACTTTGGATTATACGTACAATATCCGCGGCCTGGGTGAGACGCGAGACGATTCATTTGATCTGCTCTTCAATAATGACTTTGCGGACCACCGGCTGGGGTTGCAGGCCGTAATTCCGTTGGGCAATGAGGCGGTTAAGAGTCGGTTGCGTCAGGCCATATATCAGCGCAGGCAGCGGTTGGCCAGCCGGGACAGTCGCAGGGCTCTTATAGAACTCGAGGTTTTAAATGCGATTGACCAGCTTGAGGCGAACTGGCAGCGCATTTTAGCCAGCAGACAAAATAGTATTTTGGCTGGGCATGTTTTTGAGGCCGAGCAGCGACAGTTTGAATTTGAGATGCGGACATCTACCGACGTGCTCGATGCGCAAATCAAGTTTGCCGATGCCCAAAGCGCCGAAATCCGAGCCTTGACTGAGTATCAAATAGCACTGGTGGATTTGTCCTATGCGACTGGGACATTGCTGGGCGCTGCGAAGGTTCAATGGGAACCGCGGCTCCTGTCCGATTCTCGTGATGTCTCGGTTGAGCCTGCCGGGGTGGCGAAGAAGTTGACGGCCCAGCGTGAATGTGATTTTCGTGATTTCCTGGTTAGACCTGCCAGAATATGGGAGGAACGGGCGAGCGAGCGCCGGTTTTGTTCCAGCACACTCTCAGGTCTAAGAAGTCATGGCGAACATGCCATGCCATAGCTGCTGTGCCGGAGCATTTGGTGACGGGTAGGCGGGGTGGAATAACTCCAGAGTGATAGCAATTCCAGTTAAGGATTGCCGGTGCGATGGCACATGATACTGCTCGAGGGACTTGGATTCCTGCTCCCCGCTTCCGCGGGGACAAGTTTACACCTGCGAAAGCAGGTGCAGAGATGACAGGCTCAGGGAATCGGCAATCAAGTAGAATTATCCTGACATGTGGATACTGATGCGCATAAAGCAAGGGAGACAGTACCCCCCCTTTATAGTTTGCGTGTTTTGGGCAGCCTGCCTCCCTTAAAGAAGAAGGAAGGAGCATTATGTGTAGATGTCCACGGCACAACCGCTTGTTATCACAATACTCTAAGTAAAGTATAAGTTATTTATGTCGGGGTGCAAAAAAAGGAGAGGAAAATTTTTGGTTTTTGTATCCACTTTGCTGATTGGAAATCAATCGGGCGCTCATAATCTGTCACTTGTGATTCGATGAGTTGTCATTGCGAGGCCTGAAAGGCCGTGGCAATCTCCGGCCTTCGAAGGATAGAGATTGCTTCGCTTCGCTCGCAATGACCGCCATCAATTGAACTGTAACAAAACGCCGGCACATCGTTGCTTTTCGAGTTGAGCCAAGGTAATAGGTGATCTTGCATCGGCTAAGGCTTGTATTTATTTGGTGCGGGTCCTGCTTTTTCTCTTGTGTACAAACGCGGGGCATAACTTTCCTCCTGATGCGTATCGTTTATGGTTATCGGAGCTTGGCTTGAAAATCTACTCAGCAGAATAAGCTCACATGGAAATCCCGTAAACTCTGTGGTTGACACCATTAGTGCAACGCTGTAGTATTCTGGGTTTGCTGGGGGGCAAGCTCAGCGGCGTCACTGGGCGGGTTTGAATAGGAAATTCTGGTTTACTTTAAGGAGATACGGAAATGAGTAGTTCAAGGTCAAGAATATTGAATGTCTTAATTGCCGTAACGGTAACAATTATTGGTTTATCGCTGGTGGTGACGGGTGCGGAGAAACCTGCGTCAAGGCCGAAGCCTGACTTTCCTCCTTTGGATGAGGTCCTCAAAGACTACAAAAAGGTTGTATCTACTGCCGATGGGGAGAAAAGCCTTTATACTATCTGGACCCGTGAGAAAGATGGCCAGATGCTGGCGGCTTTGCCGTCCGGCTATTCAGGCATGAAGTTCTTTATCGCACTAACCGTTGCGAGCGGAGAGGATTACGCCGGGCTGCAAGCGGGTGACATGTACGTGTATTGGCGACGATATGATAAGCGTCTGGCTTTGATTGAGCCAAATATTGAAATCAAGTCCACGGGTGACGAGGAGTCCAAGAGTTCTATTAAACGGCTGTTTACGGACCGCGTGATATTGGATGTGCCGATCGTGTCTATGTCGGGCGGCTCTCCGGTGATTGATATGGATGCTCTGTTGGTCGGTCAGGCCAGCAAGTTCTTTGGCTCCAGTGTTCGGATTTCCAGGCCTGGCCTCATAAAAATCAAAAAGGCAAAGGCGTTTCCCAAAAATGTGGAATTAGCTTTTGAGGTTCCGGCAGCCGATGGGCGGCTTCGGACGTTGCACTATTCGATTAGTGAAATTCGCAGAGGCGCTGGTTATAAAACGCGCAAGGCGGATGAGCGTGTCGGTTACTTCACGACAAGCTATCAAGACTACGGACAGTTTGAAGACCCGGAGACGCGAGTGCGCTATATCAATCGGTGGAATTTAACAAAGGCAGATTCCTCACTCCAGATGAGTCCGCCCAAAGATCCGATAGTTTTCTATATCGAGCATACCACGCCGGTTCGCTACCGCCGCTGGGTAAGGGAGGGTCTTCTGTACTGGAATAAGGCCTTCGAAAACGTGGGCATCTCCAACGCTATCGAGGTTTATTATCAAGACAAGCGTTCCGGCGCCCACATGGAGAAGGACCCGGAGGACGTAAGATATAACTTCATTCGATGGCTTAGCAACAATAGGGGCACTGCGATTGGGCCCAGTCGAGTACATCCCGAGACGGGACAAATTCTGGATGCGGACATCATCCTTACGGACGGTTGGATCCGTCATTTCTGGACGACCTGGAACGAAATCATGCCCGAAATTGCAATGGAGGGCATCAGCCCTGAGACCTTAGCGTGGCTGGCAGACCATCCTGACTGGGATCCTCGTGTTATATTGGCTACGCCGGCTCAGCGGGAATATGTCAAACAAGAGCTTGCCAAGCACGCTCATGAACCTTTCGGTGGCCATCCGATAACAAAGGTCAGCGCAGATCTGATCGGTGATGACGAATATGACGGCCTGGCAGGTAGAACATCTCAGATCAATGGCTTGTGCACATTGACGCGGGGCAAGGGATTTGACATGGCAGTGTTTAGAATGCACTTGGCTATGATGGCTGATGAGGAAGATGAAGACAAGGACAAGGAAGACGAGGACAAGGAAGACGAGGACAAGGAAGACAAGGACAAGGAAGACGAGGATATGAAGAAAGACGAGGACAAGGAAGACGACGATAAGAAGAAAGACGAGGAGAAAAAAGAAGAAAAAGAGAAAGAGAAAGAAAAAGAAAAAGAAAAGAAAAAGGAACCGATGATAGACGGCATACCGGAATCCTTTATTGGTCCGATGGTGGCTGACCTGGTTTGTCATGAAGTTGGGCATACGCTGGGGTTGAGGCATAATTTCAAGGCCTCGAGCGTTTATGACATGGCTAAGATTAACAGTAAAGAGATGAAAGGTACGAAACCGCTGGCTGGTTCGGTGATGGATTACCTGCCGGTGAATATGAACTTTAAGGATGGTGAGATTCAGGGTGACTACAGCATGATCGGTGTGGGCCCTTACGATATATGGGCCATCGAGTATGGTTATACACAGAGTGACAGCAAGCTTAAAGGTATACTGGAGCGGGTTGCTGAGCCGGAGCTGCGATATGCAACGGACGAGGACACGTTCGGCCCCGACCCGTTGGCACGTAGATACGATTTCAGCAGTGACCCGCTTGAGTACGCCCAGAATCAGATGCGTATTGCCACGCATAATCGTGGCCGGATTATTGATAAGCTCGTTAAGGATGGCGATAGCTGGGCCAAGTCTCGGCGGGCCTATGAAATGACGCTTGCTATGCAGATGCGGGCTACCAGCATGATGTCCAACTGGTTGGGCGGTGCGTTTATCTATCGTGATAAGAAGGGTGATAAGAACGGACGCCTGCCGATAGAAGTTGTGCCGGCCAAGAAGCAGCGCGACGCGCTGGACTTTGTGATCGAAAACACGTTTAGAGACGAGGCCTTTGGCCTGACGCAGGACCTCTTACTTCGCATGACAGTGGATAAGTGGTGGGATGATATGTTGTCTGTCTTGACTGACCCAACTTGGCCCATTCATGATCAAATCATGAGTATTCAAGCGTACACCTTGGTAAGGCTGATGTATCCTACGACGCTTCGTCGGATCTACGACAACGAGTTTTTGGTTCCTGCTGACGAGGACGCCTTAACGCTGCCGGAGCTCTTTGATACGCTGACTAAAGCGATCTGGAGTGAATTGGACGATAAGCCGGATAAGAAGTACACTGCTCGTAAGCCGATGATTTCCAGCCTGCGGCGAAATCTGCAGCGTGAGCATTTGGAGCGGTTGATTGATCTGAGTAAGCCGAGTTCTCGAAGTACGGCAGCATACAAGCCTATTTCGAACTTAGTGATAGAGCAACTGCGACAGATCAAGGAAAGTAAGATTGATCCCATAATAGAGACAACTCAAGAGAAGAATCTTGATCCGTACACCAGGGCCCATTTGAAGGATGCGAGCATGCAGGTTGAGAAGGCTCTGGAAGCTCAGTACGTGTATCGGAGTCTTTGATCGGCTGTAGATTGCGAGTCTGGTTCCATAGAGAGGCTGCGAGCGTTGGCTTGCAGCCTTTTTATTGACTTTAGGGGGCAATTCCCGCTCCTGCAAATCCCTTATACCAGCAACAGTTAGAAATTACCGGAAAAAATTGCACACAAAACTGACTGCAAGGGACTGGATTCCTGCTTTCGCAGGAATGACAGGCTC
This sequence comes from Planctomycetota bacterium, assembly GCA_030641115.1. Taxonomy (GTDB): domain Bacteria; phylum Planctomycetota; class Phycisphaerae; order Sedimentisphaerales; family Anaerobacaceae; genus DAOWID01. Next base: position 7,346 of record DAOWID010000089.1, read on the forward strand.
ACGCAATCGGCAATTAGTAAGCAGAATCGGTATTACACATCGAGTAATACGAACTGCAAGTGCAAAACCGGGATCCTCCTTGTTCTTGACTTCTTGCCCGATTACATGTAATCTGTTGGCCGACAAGGTATGAATCGCGGGTAGCGACTCGCGAATAGCGAATCCAGTTGTGGTCCCGTTCGGATGGGCCACACGGAAGGGAATCACGAGCCACAAGTAACGAGATACAGGCAATGAAAAAAGAAATTAAGGAGCCTCAGGAGCATTTTGAGGATATGCGTATTCTTGACGAGCTCAAGAATTCATACCTCAACTATGCGATGAGCGTTATTGTTTCACGTGCTCTGCCGGACGTTCGCGATGGCCTGAAACCGTCGCAGAGACGAATCCTGGTTGCGATGAACGATTTGAATCTGGGCCCGCGAAGCACACACCGTAAGTGTGCGAAAATCGTTGGCGATACCGGCGGCAACTATCATCCACACGGTGACCAGGCGACGTACGGAACGCTGGTGCGTATGGCCCAGGACTGGAATATGCGTTATCGACTGATCGACCCTCAGGGCAACTTCGGCAGTATCGATGCCGACCCGCCGGCTGCGATGCGATATACGGAAGCGAGGATGGCTGCGCCGGCTATGGAGATACTCGAAGATATTAAGCACGACACTGTGGATTTTGTGCCGAACTATGACGAGACGCGGACGGAGCCGACGGTTCTGCCGTCGAAGTTTCCGAGTCTTCTGGTTAATGGCTCGACCGGGATTGCAGTCGGGATGGCGACAAATATTGCGACACACAACATTGCGGAGGTTTGTGACGCGCTGCTGCTGGTGATTGAAGATCCAAATTGCGGGTTCAAGGATATTATGAAGGTTCTGCCGGGGCCGGATTTTCCAACGGGCGGAATGATCTGCGGCAAGAAAGGGATTGTGGATGCCTACACTACGGGCCGTGGCCATTTGAGGGTGCGAGGCAAAGCAGATATAGAAACGACCAAGAGGGGCAGGGAGCGAATCGTTATAACCGAAATACCGTATATGGTTGTCAAGACCACCATTGTCTCGAAGATTGCGGATTGTGTCCATAACAACGTCATTCCGGAAGTTTCCGACATCAGGGATGAATCGGATCGGCATGGGCTGCGGATTGTCGTGGATTTGAAGAAGGACAGCGACGCTGAGATCGTCCTGAATAAGTTGTACAGATACAGTCCTTTGCAAAGCACTTTTGCTATCGCGAACATTGCACTGGTCAATAACAGGCCTGAAACCCTCAATATCAAGCAGATGCTTGAATATTTCATTGACCATCGCAAAAACGTTGTCCGCAGGCGAAGCAGATTTCTGCTTAAAAGATGCCGAAACAGGGCCCATATTCTTGAGGGTCTCATATTAGCAGTCAGTGACATCGATGAGATCATCGAGCTGATAAAGAAGTCACCTGACACGCCGACAGCAAAGCTGAACCTGATGAAAAAGCCGCTGCGCTTGGCTGAGGTGGCTACGCTTAAGAAGGTGCTGCCCAAGGCATTTGTTAAGGAAAAAAGTAAAGGCAAACATTTCCTCACCGGCCCACAGGCCGACGCGATTTTGACGATGCAGTTGCAGAGACTGACCGGTCTGGAGATGGAAAAGCTGGCCAAAGAATACGCAGACATTACCGAGCAAATTGAGGGCTATGAAGCGATATTGGCTGATGAAACTATCCTGCTGGATATCATTCGGGAAGATATTCACGAGATAAAGGGAAAATACGGCGACAAAAGGCGGACAAGGATTACAGCGGAAGTTGAGATTTTTGACGCTGAAGATTTGATTGCCGAAGAGGAGGTTATCGTTACAGTTAGTCACGGCGGGTACGTCAAGCGAATGCCGATCGACACGTACCGCAAACAGGGCAGGGGCGGGACGGGGATCATCGGCTCGGATACAAAAGAGGGCGATTTTATAGAGCATCTGTTCGTGGCGTCCACGCACGATTACCTGCTCATCTTTACTAATCGCGGCAGGTGCTACTGGCTGAAGGTTTATGACGTGCCGAGTATGTCGAGACAGAGTAAAGGCAGAAATATTGTCAACCTGCTGAAGCTTGGCAATCAACAGATGGCGTCAATAATCAACGTTAGTAGTTTTGACGGCGAAGAGGACGACACCCAGCAGCGACAACTTGTTATGGCGACAAGAAACGGCACTATAAAGAAGACAAGGCTGTCGGCTTACAGCAATCCGCGATCGACCGGTGTTATCGCCATCAATCTTGATCCCAACGATGATTTGATTGGTGTGGCGCTGACGACGGGCAGCGACCATATAGTGCTGGGGACGCGTGACGGCATGACGATACGGTTTGACGAAGGCGAGGTCCGTTCGATGGGCCGGGCCTCACGAGGCGTCAGGGGCATTAAGCTGCGTGCCGGTGATTCGGTAGTCGGCATGGTGATTGTTGAGGAAAAGGCTGCCCTGTTTACGGTCTGCGAAAATGGGTACGGTAAACGAACCGGCCTTGAGAACTACCGGCCCCAGAACCGAGGCGGAGTGGGCCTGAAGAACATAAAAACGACTGCCCGAAATGGTAAAGTGGTCGCGCTCAAGGCTGTGCACAACAAAGATGATCTAATGATGATAACGGCCAACGGAATGATTATTCGCACGGGCCTTGACGAGATTCGCTCGATTGGCAGGAACACACAGGGTGTCCGCTTAATCAAACTCAGGGCCGGCGATAAACTTGTTGCAGCAGAAAAGATAGTCTATGAAGATGTGGGCAACCCAAAGGATAAATCCAATCCGAAACCGAAGGCAAAATCTGGTTCTGAACCAGGACCAAAAACCGAACGCGGCGCCGGCTCTTCGCGGAATTCCAAATCGGAGCCTAAACCCAAAGCTGCCAAAGCAGGGCCAGCCAAATCTAAATCTAAAGGGAAGTCTAAAGTCAAGAAACGGAGCAGCAAAAGGGGTCGCAAATCGTAACTGGCGCGGTGACGAAGCGGCTTTGCAGGCCAGATCCTTCGCCTGCGGCTCAGGATGACAATAGATCGCTATGCATGAGTCAATTTACGTGATTGCCGGCAAAGAGGAATCCCTCGTCAGCACAGAGTGCCAGGCGCTTCTTGACCGGCTATTGGAGCCACAGCAAAGAACGACGGGACTTCTTAGCGCTGAGGCTGCTCAAATCTCGGTGTCTGATGTTCTGGATGAGTTGCGAACTGCTCCGTTCCTGACCGACAAGCGAGTCGTTGTTGTAAAAGGGGCAGACGATTTTGTTTCCGAGAACCGACAGTTGCTCGAAAGGTATTTCGATAGTCCGTGTCCTACAGGGATACTTATATTGACCGTTAAGAGTTGGCCCAGTAAGACAAAACTGGCCAAGAAATTGGGCAAGGTCGGCAAACTGATAGGTGTAACGCAACCTAAAACCTGGCAACTGCCGGGACGGCTTGTCAAATATGCCAGTGACGCGCACGACAAGAAGCTGACAACGGAAGCAGCCGAATTTTTGGTAGAGCTTAGCGGTGATGAATTAGCTCGACTGTACAGTGAGGTTGACAAGCTGTCGCTGTTTGCAGATGCCGAGAAGGTAATCACGCCTGGCCACGTTGAGCAGCTTGTCGGGCATAATCGCATATTTGGTGTTTTTCAAGTAATAGATGCGATTACCACTGGCGACATTGGCCAGGCGATAAGCCGACTCAGGAATATGTTCGCGGAGGACAAGACAGCGGAGTACACGGTCGTCGGCGCGTTTGCATTTCACTTCCGCAGGATGTTCAACGCCAAGGCTTTGCTTGGCAAAGGACTTCGGCCTGCTGAAGTCGCAAGCAGACTGCGAATATGGGGCAACAAAGACGGCTTTTTCCAGCAAGTTCGTAAAATGACCTTAGGCCAAATCGGTTCCGTTTTGCAGCAATTAGCTATGATTGACTTTAAGATAAAGACCGGCCAGACGAAGGCCGAGGTGGCAGTCGAGCAGTTGGTGTTAAATCTGTCAGCCGGTTCATAAGCCTTTGTAACACAGAAGGTTGCGTTCATTTTTTTAGCTTTGTGGAAATTGGGTTTGTTTGGGTTTGAATTGGGTTTGTTTTTCGGGACTCCACAGAGGCAAATATTTTCGTAATCCTTTGTCACAATTGAGTTTACGTTCATTTTTGACTTTTGGAGAATTGGGTTTGAATTGGGTTTGTTTTTCGGGGCTCCACAGGGGTAAATATTTTCGTAATCCTTTGTCACAATTGAGTTTACGTTCATTTTTGGCTTTTGGGGAATTGGGTTTGTTTTGGGTTTGTTTTCACCAAGTGTCGAATTGGATATATTTTCATAATCCTTTGTTATACTAGCACTTATGTTCATTTGTGCATCCGGGAAATTGGGTTTGTTTTGCATAAATAGGGGCGATTTGTAGAGGATTCTCGACAGTTGTAGAGGTGCCTTATAGGCACGTAAATAGCTGGATTCTCTGCTTATTAGCCTGGATTTCTGATTAACCGCAGAGACCGCGGAGGCCGCAGAGAAAAGAGAAGCCGTATTCCCTTGTTGGTCAATCACTTATGCAAATATCCTCTTGGTCCGCCAGAAGGCGGCGGGTCTTCGATATTTACTCCGCCAAAGGACGGCGGATCTTCGATATTGTCTATTTACCATTTACTTACCGTGATTTTAGCCTATTTGTTAGATATATATCATACAGGCGAAGTGCTTGGTTGTCAAGTGAAATCTTGTATTAACAGGAGAGATCGCTGAGAAGGCAGAGATTTTATCTCTTTTTATTAACCGCGGATTAACGCGGATAAACACGGATTTTTTGGGCCACAGAGAACACGGAGGGAAAGCAAAAATCAAAATGCAAATAGCAAAATGACAACGCAAAATCCAAAATGAAAATACAGCCAGAACCTGCACGGATTTTTTGGGCCACAGAGGGCACAGAGAACACAGAGAAATAATCGATCATCAATAATCAATTTTGTGGGCCACTAATTAACACGAATGAACGCGAATTGAAGGAAAAAGGATAGATTTGTGCAAATCCTTCGGCTCCGCTCAGGACGGGGTCTGTGCGAATTCGTGGCCAAAATGTTGTTTATGGAATTTGTATTAGACACTGATCAACACGGATTTGCACGGATTTTTTGAGCCGCAGAGGGTACAGAGCAA
>DAOWID010000112.1 GCA_030641115.1 Planctomycetota bacterium
ATTTTATCCGTTAGAAAAGACGGCCTTGACCAGACTTTTTCGCCTCTTAAGTATCGACTAATGTCATCCGACAAATCCCGTGCGTTTGCATATCGTCGATGGGGGTTCTTTTCCAAGGCCTTGAGACAAATATTTTGCAGGGCTATCGGAACTTTTTCCTGCATCGCACTCGGAAGCTCAGGATATTCTGTTTTTATGGCGTGGAAAAGTTCCTTCGGATCTGTTTGTGGAAAAGGCAGCGTCTCGGTTAATAACTGATACAGCAGAACCCCTAAAGCAAAAACATCCGTTGCAGTACTGATCTTAACGGGCGGAGTTATTTGCTCAGGTGCACTGAAGGCTGGTGTGCCGCGATAATATCCATCACTGACGCTTTCCAGAAATTGTGTGTCAACGGCTATACCAAAATCAAGCACTTTTACCTGGGAATCAGAATTAACCAGAATATTTGAAGGTTTGATATCGCGATGTATGATACCACGTCTGTGTGCAGCAGCTATAGCGCCCAGCACTTGCAGATAGATTCCCAATCGCTGTTGAACGGTCTTTTCCCGCCACGCTTCGGTAAGCGGCAAACCTTCTACCCATTCCATCACGATAAATCTAAGCCCCTCCTGCTCACCAATGTGGTAAATCTGAGCAATGTTGGGATGATTAAGCCGGCCTATGAGTCTGGCTTCTCGCCAGCGTTCTTCATTTGTGCTTTCGGCTGCATATTCCTTATTGAGGAATTTTACCGCTACCGGCCGATCTAAAATAGTATCAATGGCCTGAAAAACCTCTCCAGCAGCACCTTGACCTACTTTTTTGACCACGCGGTATTGTGAACCTAACAGTTCCTGAGCCCGCCCAATAGTTCCTATTTCCTGTACACGCATAACTTTCTTTGCAGATACTAATGAGTCCTTAGTTTGAAACTCACGGAGTTCAGAAAGCAATGATTGATTTTCACGAGCTTCTGCCACTCTGGAACTGCATTTGGGACAATCTTCCAAGTGTGCTTCAAATTCAGCAAGTTCTGTCTCACTCAATCGTCCACAAACATAATGTTCAATCTGCTCAGAATCAGGACAACTCATAATACAGTCACCTCATTAAGTCCCTCAAATTCTTGCCGCAATTGACGTAATCTTGACAGGACGCGACTTTTTGCAACATATACAGCATTTCGCGATATACCTAAGGTTTGACAAACTTCCTCCACAGGCTTTTGCGAAAGTGCGTAAAGCTCAAAGGCCCTGAAAACCTTTTCGTCCAGTTCTCTGTGGGCTCGCTGCAAACATCTCCCAAGCACCATTCGTTGCCATTCAGTATCCCAACTATGCTGCACAGCATTATCATCGGCCACTATATCCCAAAATGAGGTACCTGTGGTGTTATCTACGACAAGATGCTCGCGAGGCAACCGTTTACGAAAATTCAAGATTACTCGCTTGGCTACACCAAAAAGCCAATGGCTAAATTGCCCCTTTTCTCTGTCATACTTACCATCACGAAACACCTTTAGAAAGGTCAGCATTGTTTCCTGGGCGGCATCTTCAGCATCAGTTGCTGACAAACCCAGCGTCTTTGCGAAGTTGAATATTACGGGATAGAAATGGTCACGAAAGCTGGTCCAAGCAAGAGTATCATTGGACTCCTTGAGATCTTCCAAAACTTGTGTTGTCGTTACCCATTCCATATTTCTCTGCCATTATTAAACAGATACTCCAAGTGCCAGCAACCTCAAAGACCTGCGATACAAAACCTTGGGACCATCGAAAAAAGTATATGGTTATACCTCTTGTTTTGCAAGGAAGTTTGAGTTTTGAAGGATTGCTTTTCCCAAAGCATTAGCTCTTATCCCATATTGTTGACAAAAAACTTGAAAATCCAGGAGCTGCTGCCATAATGGGACTTCATGAGGGATTATATCAGCAGACAGTTTGGTGATTATAAGATAATTGAGGAAATTGGTGCTGGGGGGATGGGGCAAGTCTTCCTCGCGGAGAGCTAAAAAAAGGGCAAAACATGGCTTCATACGGCTCTGGCTGTGAAAAGCCGGTTTCTGCTCAAATCACTTGGCGGCGGCTCGGATAACCAGATTAAGCCATTTGTGAGCTTCAACGATATCGTCCCGCGACCGAATATTGTTCTCTTTGCAAAACTTCTTCAGTTCCACCGACAAAGGTTCACCTGAAGCGACAGCTTTCTTGTGCGCAGCGGCAACAGCCTCAGCATCCTGCAGGTCGATACCTTTGAACGGAGTTGTAATTACGTTCATATAATTCAGAAATTTCTTCGTATAGTCAACTCCAACTCGGACCAGTTGAATTCGCCTCCGAACTATGTCGCTCTTAGCTATTTGCTCGGCTTCGCTGACCGCATTATCGAGTGCAGTGATGACTTCCGGGCCAAAGAAATCTAATGCTGCGATAGTTGCACTTTCCAGCCCGAATGGTGATAAGCACACCTCAGCCTCAACAAAAGCACGCTCAAGATGCTCGTAATACCTCCGCATAGGTTGCGCAGACTCAGCGTAGAACTTTTCGTAGAAGTCCTCTAACAGCCGGTCAACGTCAAGCTCGACATTCCACGCCAGTTTTGCTGCGATGTAGTGATTTAGACCGCAGGCGGGCCACCCGCCCCTCGCTTCCTGTGTGTAGAATCCTTCAACGCCGAGATTGTGATAGTAAGGAATATCCTCGCGGATTACATGAATCTGGCAATAAGGAAAACCACCCCACGCATATTTCTGGTAGTACTCATAAATAAACAGGTGTTTCGTAAGTCTCGCCCAGTGTTCCAGCTCCTCGGTGAACATCTTGCGATTACGCTCACAGGTTGGCAAAGCTACCCTGTGATTATTACAGGAATACGTATGGCAGACCTGAATCGCAAGGTTAGGCTCAGGCTTATATCCCGGATTCAATGGAACCCGTAAATACATAGCATAAGCGCCTACTTTGATAAGTTTGTCGGGATATTTCTTGGCAACGCGTCTAGCAACCTCATTATTAAACACGGCAAGACGATTGGAATACTTGGCGTGCCAGCTCTGCTCAGGTGTGCGCTTTTCGTCAAGAGCACGGCATCTGCCGCACTCACAGAATCCGCCGCCGTCCTGGGGAGACAAGGCAAAAATATCAATAGATGGGTCTTCATCGAAAATCCTGATAATGTTCTTTGCCACCTCTTCGATGACTTCCGGGTTCGATGTGCACAACTGACGACCCTGTTGATTCGGCTCAGGTTTGATTCGCTTTCCATTGATAAGAGCAAACCACTCCGGGTGGTCGTCAAAGTATTTCTCCGGCCGAATCAGCTTAAAGAACGTGTGAAATCCCCACTGCCAGTTAATCCCAACCGGCTTACCACCAACGGAAACCTTAACATTCATCTTCTGACGCAGAGCCCATTGACCTGAGTCAATCCACCGCACGCCGAAGCAAGGAACCTCAACCTCGTTGAATGTTCCGACCTGCAAAATCTTGCTTTCAGGAACAACCTCGCCTATATCCGCCGGCATAAACCAACGCACTCCAAGATGCTTTTCTATAAAGTGGTAAGTGCCGTACAGCGTGCCCAAATCTTCATTGCCGGCAATCAAAATGGCCTCCGGCGTACTCCTGAGGACAAAGCCATCGGCTCCAAGTTTTTCCCACTCTACTTGACGAAGTCGCTTCTTAGCCGTTCTCCCCAGATAAATCGGACGCAAATTCTCGTCCGGCCGATTTGCTAACTTCAGCTCGACACCGGTTATCTTCCGAACATATTCAACCAGTTCCTTTGCAGCATAAATCTCAATGCCTGAAGCGTCCGGCTCTGTAACTATGACACAGGACGGCTTCGCATTTTCAACAAGAGTATAAAAGGGCGGGTACGGGTTCGGATATGGATTTATTCGCCCTGTCCGTGTATGTTTTGCTATCACACCTGTGCCTGCGCTACCCCCACGCTTGTCCGCCCGCACCTGTCGGTTGCCGACGGGCACAGGTGCGCAAGCAGACGTAGGGGTGCAGGCAGACGTAGTCAAACAAAACGCTAACAACATCGCCAATAGTTTCAACCAGACTGTTTTCTCACACCTTAACATTTACCTTTTCCTCTCAAAAGGAGAGCAGGCAATGCCAGATATATATATAGCCAAGTTCGTCGATGTCTTCCCATACTTTCTGAACAAGTTGCTTGTCTCCAGAAATCTCGGGCAGTTCTTTGAGCTTCTGCTCCCATGGAATACAAATACCCGGCTTAATTTTTGGCTTTTGTTGTTCGGACATTCTGATAACTCCGTAAATAATCAATAATCAATTCAATACGCTCCATATTCTCGGGTGAACTCGGTCATTGCCCTGATGTTTTCCACTTTGGCGTCGTTCTGGATAATGGCGCTGGCGTCCATAATGTAGCCGCCGTCGCCGGCCACCCCGTCGATTACCTTCTTACAACAATCACGCACCTGCTCGGCTGTGCCGTAGCTTAACAGAAAATTGGGGATACCGCCACTGATGCAGAACTTATGCCCGAGTGCCCTGTGGGCCTCGAAGATGTCAGCCCGGTCAACGTGATAAATAATGCTCTTCTCAGGCAGCTCAGCAAAGGATTTCAAATGAGTGTTCCAGTCGCCCTCGGCATAGAACAAAACCTGATGTCCCTGTGCCCATATCTCCTCGATGACCGGCTTAAGCGTTGCCCAGTTGAACCTCTCGAACTGCTCAGGCGAGAAGAACGGTGCGCATCCGCGATGCATCCACAATCCGATAGGAACATTCTTGTCGGGGTCTGCGCCGGAAAGGGCCACGTGCGCCAGATGCGGCATCAGGGCTTCACAGGCAGCAAGAACTTTGTCCGGCCGCTCGAACACATCCGTAACAAGACCGAGATACCCTCGCAGCTTATCCGCCAGAATGTCAAATGGTGCCTTGAGAATCCCTGAGATAGCCGATACCGTACCCGATTCCGACCGCAGCAGCTCGTTTTGTTTGCCAAATGAGTTGAAGTACGATAGCATCGCCATCCCGCCTTTCAAAAAGGACAGGTTGTTGCGATACGATGTCGGCTCACCTGTCGGCTTCACGTCAGCCGAGACACGCGGAAGCCAGACGTTGAAAAGAAACCCTGTCGGGTCCTCGATGAGTAAATCGTATTCGTCCGGCTTCATAAACGCCTTATCTTCCGGTGGCTCGCGATACTGAAAGCCGGTATCAGGTGGGACGTCAACCCCGGGAACGCCGTAGTACTTCAGCCCAATGGCCTGCGTAAGACCCGTCCACACGTAAACCATATTACCGACCACAGCATCCCAGTCGAAGTCGGCTGTGCACCTGCGGACCGCAGCAAAGGCCTTCTCGAAATCGTGGGTTACTTCCTGACAGGTGTACCCTGCATACTTGGCCGTGAACTCGGCTACAAACGGACGAATCGGAATCCTGTCCGGCTTTTCGTTCCGCATTGCGGTAACGTAGCGCTTCAGCCGCTTGGCGTATAGCTGCTCCATATCCTTGCCCATCTTTGCCTGCTTTGCTTTGGAAGCCCCACGCATACTCAGAGGCCTTCAGTAACTACAGTGTCCATCCCTGGCGATACTGACGGCGAACATATTTATTCGCCTCGGGCACATTGGTAACCTTCATATTTTGCCCATCCCAGTTCAGCTTCTTGTGCGTACGAATGGCAACATTGCCTAACAGAACTATTTCGGTCAGCGGGCCGGCGCAATCGAAATTGGAACTCGCCTGTTTGCCGCCCCTGCAGGCCTCAATCCAATCTTTGTGATGCCCGTTTGACCTGGCAATGGTCTTCGGCGGCCGTTTATATGATTTCATTTTCGACTCTGGTATCAGACGGGGGCTTTTGCCATACGTCCCGCACATCAATACGCCTTTCTCACCCACAAAGAGTGTGCCGCCGCCGTCATCGCCCATCCGCCGGCCCTCTTCTAACTCATTCGGACGGACAGGCATCAATCCGCCGTCATACCATGTCATCTTGACCGGCGGCATCCCCTCACGTGCAGGGAATTCATAATGAATCATAGATGCTAACGGTGCCGTTTCAGAATTGACCTTTGTGGAGCTGGCCTCAACGCTGATGGGATGACCTAACTTCAGCGCCCAGAAAGCTGGGTCCATATTATGGCAGCCCATATCACCCAGCGCTCCCGTTCCGAAGTCCCACCAGCCGCGCCACACGAACGGCAGATAAGCCGGATTATAAGGTCGGTATGATGCCGGACCAAGCCACAGGTCCCAGTTCAGTGTCGGCGGCACCGGCGGTGTTTCTTTGGGCCGTTCTCTTCCGCCCAGCGCCCATGTGTCTCCAGGCCTGTTAGTCCAGACGTGCACCTCGCGCACCGGCCCAATCGCCCCATCCCATATCCATTCACATATCAAGCGGATACCCTCACCGGAATGGCCCTGGTTTCCCATCTGGGTGGCAACCTTGGCCTCTCTCGCCGCCTCGGCGAGCTTGCGGGCCTCAAAGACATCGTGAGTCATCGGTTTTTCACAGTACACGTGCTTACCCATCTTAATTGCCGCCATAGAAGCTACGGCGTGCACGTTGTCCGTTGTAGCTACCACTACCGCATCAATGCCTTTTTCTTTTTCCAGCATTTTGTGGTAGTCGATGTAGGCGGAACAGCCCTTGTACGTACCTGATCGCTTTTGCTCGGCATAGTGGCTTTCCACAATTTGTTGAGCGGGTTTGCGCCCCGCCGTACCGCCGAAGTAGAACGCACTATAGTCACTTTCCGTATTGACATCGCAGACAGCAATCACACGGGTACCCGGTATATTAAGAAACTCCTTCATATCATGTATGCCCTGACCGCCGGTACCAATAATAGCTATATTGAGTTTTTCGCTCGGCGAAGTATATCCGGGACCTCCCAGTACATTCCGGGGAACAATCATAAATGTCGCTGCCGTTGCCGCAGCACCTCTCAAAAACTGACGCCGACTAATGTTCTTCTTTTGTAACATTGATAAACCTCCTTAAAACTCCGGCTCTTTCCCGCTCCTTTTGGAGAAGTCTTGTTTTTCAGTAAAATCCATCCCACACGAATTAGGCGTGAGCCCAGGCTCAATTAGTGCGGGCTTATTCTTTGCCTTCCGCATTCGCGGTTCGACTGAGCTCACCGTCGAAGTCCTTCGGCAAAGCGCTTAGCTGTTTACCTCGCTGGCCACTCGGCACTATAACCCCGGCGCTGACGGCAAATCTCAACGCCTCTTCTATCGTCATATCCAGTTCTATAGTCTGTTCTTTCGGAACCATTATCACAAAGCCGGTAAATGGTGTTGGCGAAGTTGGTATA
>DAOWID010000296.1 GCA_030641115.1 Planctomycetota bacterium
AAATGGTCATATCCTTGGGCTTCCAAATCGCGAATCCTGCCGTCGGGCATCTTCATCTGGACCCTTTTAGTGTCGGTGATTGCGCCGATTTGTGTAATGGCTATCGGCCCATCCCACCTATTCAGTAATCTCTCACATTCTCCCTGCGAAAGCGTAAAAAGCAGCTCAAAATCTTCGCCGTCATTCAACGCTGAACTCAGGGGCTCTTGGCTCTTTCGCGCTTCATCTGATATTGGAACCTGATCTGCATTTACGATGGCTCCCACCTTGCTCGCTCGGCAGATACGGCCCAAATCGCTGCTAAGCCCATCACTTATATCAATCATTGAATTCACAGTTACCATTTGAGCGATCTTTATTGCCTCTCTAACTCGCGGCTCAAATTCCAAGTGTTTTCCGCGGTCCCGACGGGCATGGGCACCTCCCAGAGAACCCGTCACGCAGATAATGTCACCGACCTTCGCACCTGAGCGCTTTATAGGCTCACTACCCGCCGGTCTGCTCAGCATCGCCACACTTATTGCGAACGGCTGTTCCGCCTTCCAGGTGGTAATGTCACCGCCCACAAGGTGACAGCCGAACTTATGGCCAGCCAAGGTAATCCCTGAGTGAAGCTGCTTTAATTCTTCCTCGCCGAAACCTCTCGGCAGCGCAACAGAAACAACTGCGGCAATCGGTACTGTCGCCATCGCTGCACAATCGCTCAGGCTGACCGCCATAGCTTTATATCCTGCCTGCTTGAGAGTTGCCTTTTGCAGGTCGAAGTGCACACCGTCCAGCAGCATATCCGTAGTGACAAGGACTGACGTATCTTCTGCCAACTGAATTTGGGCCATATCGTCGCCGATGCCGATGGGGAAATCCGCCACGAGTAGCTTGCTCTGCTGCGCAAACCATTCGGTTATCTCATCTTCATTCAGACTCATCGCTGTTCCAACTGCTTGTTCCAATATGCAATCTGCCTTTTTGCCTGCTCCGGCCCAGCCGCGCCTTCGGTGATGTATTTTTTCACGACATTTGCTGCCCCGAGACTTTCATACACATCCTTCTCAATCGCGGACGAATACTTTTCGAACTCATCAAGGTTAAGCTCAGCCAATTTCTTAGTCTGCTGTTCACAATAAGCAACCAGCGACCCAACGACACCGTGCGCTTTGCGGAAAGCCACGCCTTTGCCGACCAAATACTCAACCAGAGCGGTAGCATCCAGAAATCCTTCTTCGAGCCCCGCCGAAATCGTCTTCGTATTGAATTTCGTATGTGAGACAACCGCTCGCGCCATATCCAAGGAGGCCTCGACAATGTCACTCGCAGCGAAAATGTGAATCTTATCCTCCTGCAAATCGCGGTTATAACCCGATGGCTGAGATTTCAGCATCGTCAACATAGCCATCAATGAGCCGTAAACCGAGCCGGTCTTTGCGCGAACCAGTTCAAGGACATCGGGATTACGCTTCTGCGGCATCATACTCGACGATGTGCAGAAGCTATCTGCAATCCGCACAAAAGCGAATTCCGCTGAAGAATAGATAATCCAATCCTCAGCTAACCGGGACAGATGCGTCGCTATCATTGCGCAATCAAAGATGAACTCTGCACAAAAGTCCCTGTCGCTCACCGCGTCAATACTGTTATAGCTAATATCTGCAAAACCTAACTGCCTGGCGGTACTTTTTCTGTCTATCGGCAGCGTTGAGCCGGCGACCGCACCACTACCCAGCGGCGAAATATTGACCAGGTCCCTACAATTCTTCAGCCGGATAAAGTCTCGCTCGAACTGCTCCACAAAACTTAGCAGGTAGGAAGCAATGACTATCGGCTGGGCACGCTGAAGATGGGTATAGCCCGGCATGATGTTTTCGCCGTGCTTGCTCGCCAATTTGACAAACGCCTTTTGAAGCAGCGTTATCTTGCCTTGCAGGATTTCTATCTCGTCCCGCATCCAGAGCCGCACATCAGTTGAAACCTGATCGTTGCGGCTTCTGCCGGTATGGAGTTTCCCGCCGGGCTGGCCAATTCTTGCTATCAGTGCCGCCTCGATTGCCATGTGAATATCTTCGTACTTCTTATCGAATTTGAACCGCCCTTCTACGATTTCCTCCCCGATTTCGATAAGCCCGTCTTTTATTGCCTTGAATTCTGACTTGGTTATCAGTTTTTGCTCAGCCAACATCTGCGCGTGAGCAATTGAGCCGACAATGTCATACTTATACAGCCGCGTGTCGTAGGAGAGCGATTCTACAAAATCAACCGTCAGTTCATCAGGCTCACCGGCAAGCCGCTTTTCCCAGCTTTTCTTCGCTTTGGCCATTTTATCTGCTCCAAGAATAGAGTGCCTTTGCCGCAAATGATACGGTTAGCCACTCTGCCTGTCAAGGCCTGCTCTGCCCCCTCTGGGATGTCTAATAGGCAGCCGATTCGTCAAACAAATGGCAACTCCTTGACCTCTACACGCGGTTTTGATACCCTTTCGGCAATGGCTTGTTCTTGAGAAACCGCTTATGTAGTCATAGAAGGCAGCCACAAATGAAACTCGTAAGATTACTCTGCTTCGCGCTGATATTGACGGTTGTCTTAATAATACTCGCTCGGTTAAATACCTTCTCATATCGCACACCAGTGTATGCACAAAAAGCCAGCAGCGCAAGTACTACCCGGACAACAACAGATGGAGCTACACAAAAGAGAATAGAGCAATTGATAGCGTATGGATGCTTCGATGTCGGCAAACCAAGGGCCGTTTCAAACGACATGCCAAATCGTCGTTATTTGGCGTGGCGTTTGATCGGCCCGGCAGCAACAGCGAAGCTTTTTAGCTTCAGAACAAGCAATCTCCCTCCCTCGAAAGAAAGGCTTCTGCAAAATTGCAGGTTAGGCATATATTATTTAAGAAAATCCGTTTTTTGATTTTCTTGAATAATCGCTTAACTATTTGTTAAAGAACAACTTACTGTTTAACAAGAAAAAACCAAAAAACAATTTTTTCTTGTCAAAGTATGCCTAACCTGTAATTTTGCAGAACTCATTCGAAAGAGGGTGGGCAGGGAGATTGTCCGCCGCAGGCGGATGCGAATCCGATGGATGCTTATGAGCAGAAGGCACTTTCGTTAATGAAACCGATAGAACTACTCTGAAACCGGATGATTGACAAGGCGCAAAAAACAATGTCACAAAAGCTCCTCATTGCCAACTGTATATTGTTCGACGCTCCGGACGATAACCAAGCCACTTCCATCCTCATCGAAGACGGCACGATAAGTAAGATCGGCCAAATCGATTCCTCTGCAGGCTGCGATAAGACGCTCGATGCCCAGGACCGAATAATTGCGCCAGGCTTCATCGACATTCATATCCAGGGTGCAGGCGGCGCCGACATCCTCGATGCGACGCCTGAAGCCCTAAGAGCCGTATCCCAAACTTGCGCACGCTTTGGAACGACCAGCTTTCTTGCCACAACTGTATTCAAACCAAACCAGGAAAATCGACACCTGGCCCTTGCCGCCCAACACGCTGGCCATGACCTCGGCGGCGCAAATCTCTTAGGCATTCATCTGGAAGGCCCGTTCATCTCGCCGCAAAAAAAAGGAATGATCTTGCCCGAATGTCTATGCCCACCATCGTTAGAGATGCTTGAAAAAATCCAGCAAATAACCAACGGCCGGCTCAGAATGATGACAATTGCGCCTGAACTTCCAGGGAACCTGCAAATCATCGAACATCTCGTAGATTCCAACACCATTGCCTCTTTTGGCCACTCCAACGCCACATACGAACAAACCCTCGATGGCTTCAACGCTGGCATCTCACACGCAACGCATTTGTTCAACACAATGCCATCAATCCACCATCGCTCACCCGGCCCACTTGTTGCTATCTTCGAGACGAAGAATGTAACCGCCCAGCTCATTACTGATGGCGTCCATATACATCCGTCCGTAGTAAGATTGGCCTTCGAGATACTGGGGCCAAATCGCACCATACCCATCACCGACGGCATGCAAGCGATTGGCTTGGCCGAGGGCAAATACATCTACAATGGCATCGAGTATGAATCCAAGAATGGAACGGCAAGATACAAAGACGGCACCTTGATCGGCACGGCCTTGGGCTTGAGTCAACTGCTGGAAAAACTCATAGCCTTTACAGACTGCCCGCTTGAGGTCGCGATCAAAACAGTCACTGAAAACCCAGCCAGGTTATTAGGCCTTGAGGACAAAAAAGGCACCATCGCACCCGGAAAGGACGCGGACCTCGTTCTGCTTGACGACGATCGCTCAGTCCACACAACCATCGTCGCCGGCAAAATTGTGTTCCAGAAATGATAGCTCATCAAATTCCGGGTTACAAAGCAGTAGTACTTTGTCAAGGTCGAAACGGTGAGTGTCATTGCGAGTC
>DAOWID010000029.1 GCA_030641115.1 Planctomycetota bacterium
ACGGCTGGCCTTCATAGGGAACTGATATTTCTGCAACCCGGACAAAAACATCTTCGCGTTCATCAGGTGCGACACTGGCGTAGCGCTGCCTGAATGAGTCGAGATTCTGGTCATAATCGTGTACTGTGAAGATGTCAGTTTTGACGTGCACATAGCCGCTGGCGTCGTTGATTGGACGGGTCGGGTCAATTGCTCGTGTCGCTGCAAAGATGGATTTGACCGATCGGCTGTAGGCCTCGTAATTGTTTCTGGCGGCACCGGACGTTTCATTCAATGGCGTCCACGCCACAATCGAGGGATGGTTCAGGTCACGCACGACGGCATCCCGCCATTCGCGTTCCAGGTTAAGGACTCCTTGCGGATTGCCAAACGAATGGACCTTGCCCCAATCGGCGAATTCTGCCCACGTCAGATAGCCAAGCCGGTCGGCCCAATAGTGGAAACGTTCCTCAAATACCTTCTGGTGTAAGCGGGCGCCGTTGAAGCCTGCCGCCATCGACAGCTCGATGTCAGCCTTGAGGGCTGCGTCGCTTGGGGCGGTCCAGATACCGTCCGGGTAGAAGCCCTGGTCGAGAACAAACCGCAGGAAGACCGGTTTGTTGTTGAGATAGAAGCAGTTGCCTTCAATGTGAAATTTTCGCAGACCGGCATAGCTCATTACTGAATCCACAACCTTGCGGTCATCCAGCAACTCCAGGCGAAGATCATAGAGGTAAGGATCGCTTGGACTCCAAGGGCGTGGATTTTGAATATCAAGCTTGAGAGGATTTCCGCTCACTGCCGAGCCACTGGCCCATGCGACCTTTTTCCCATCCGGCGTCAGCAGTGCGACACGGAATTTTAGACCTCGCCGATAGCTGCTCACGGTCGGCGTGAGAATGAAACACTTTCCGTCCAGGTCCGGAACGATGTGAACAGATTCCAAGAACTGCTGAGGCTTCGCCTCCAACCAAACAGTCTGCCAGATACCCGTGACGCGAGTGTAATGGACACCATAAGACTCACGCCGAGTGCTTTGTTTGCCCGACGGCTGAACTTCAGATCGCACGTCATCAAAGGCGTAGATTACCAAATCATTTTCACCTTCTTTGAGAGCGCCGCTTATCTCAAAAGTGAACGAGACACTGCCGCCATGATGGCGTCCAACGGGCTTGCCATTAACCCAGGCACGACACTCATAATCCACGGCGCCGAAATGCATAAACACACGCTCGTCTTTCCAATTCTTCGGCACGCTGAAGGTCCGGCGGTACCATACCGCCTCGATGAAATCCGTATGTCCTACGCCGGACAACTCGCTCTCGACACAAAAGGGCACTGTAATCTTCTGGTTGAATTTCGACAGGTCGTTTTGCCAGTTTTCTTTGATCCCGACGACGTTGGGGTCCATCGCAAAGTCCCATTGGCCATTCAGATTAATCCAGGTGTCTCGTTTGAACTGAGGTTTTGGATGTTCAGGGCGGGGTATCAGCGATTCCGTGTCAGACGCGGCTGCCTGGCCAGCAGGAATCTTTGCGCCAACATCCCTGCGCCAGGCGATTAGCTGTTGATGCAACTGTCTTACCTTGTCCGGGTATTTTTGAGCCACGTTGTTTTTCTCTGCGATATCCTCTGACAAATTGTAAAGCTCCAATCGCTGGTCCTCGAAGAACTCGATAAGCTTCCATTGTCCGCTGCGGATGGCTCCGGACGAGTGACCGCCCAGAAAGTGTGGTTTGCTCAGAGGATAATGCCAGCACAGGGTATCTCTGCTGATACCCTTGCCCTGCAGCAGCAGTGGCAGGATTGAAACGCCATCGATATGCTGTCGCGCGCTAAGTTTGGCACCCACGACTTCTACGAACGTAGAATAGAAGTCGATATTCATAGTGGGCGTCCGGCAGACCGACCGCGGCTTGACGTTGCCCGGCCACTTCATAACCAGAGGTATGCGGATACCACCCTCGTACAACGTCGATTTGCCGGCGCGCAGTGGGCCGTTCTTGGTGACCCGGCTTTCACCACCGTTGTCGCTGGTGAAGACGATGAAGGTCCGGTCGGCAATTCCCAACTCCTGCAATTTGTCCATAATCATGCCGACGCCTTCGTCAATGGATTTGAGCATAGCCGCCAGATAAGGATTGTTTTTGCTAATGCGGTTGGGGTTCCTACCTTCGCCCGCCCCGGCCTTTGACGCAAAATGATTGAGCAAGTCGGGCTTGGCTTTGAGCGCGGTATGAACCGAATAATGGCTCTTGTACAGGAAAAACGGTTCGTCTTTGTGGCGGTCGATAAATTTAACCGCTTCATAATTCAAACGGTCGGTCAGATATTCATCTCTACCCGGTAGAACCTTTTTTATGGATTTATCAACTCTGTCGTAAGGGTGGAAATACGATCCGCCGCCGATACCTGTTTTTTCCGAAACCATCACTTCATCAAAGCCGTGCTTGTCCGGCAGCGCTTCTTCCTTGGCACCGCTCGATCTATAACCGCTCAGGTGCCACTTGCCGGTCATACCAGTGACATATCCGCGGGATTTAAACATCTCTGGCAAAGTGATGTATTCGAGGCCAAGATGTTCGTTTGTATTTGGTCGCAGGTAATCCGTGATGCCGATCCGAGCCGGATACTGGCCGGTCATTAACGCCGCTCGGTATGGAGAACAGACCGGCGCCGCGGCGTAAGCGTCAGTAAACAACATTCCCTGCTGGGCCAGCCTGTCAAGATTGGGAGTCTCATTGAAGGTGCTGCCGTAGCAGCCCAGCTCCGCCCAGCCAAGGTCATCAGCAAGAATGAAAATGATATTGGGCCTGCCAATCTTCTCCGCTGCGTTGGCAGACACAAAGAGAGTTGGCACGGTCGAACCGAATCCTATCAGTGTCAAAAATTCACGTCTTTGCATGTTTTCACCTCTTTGACAATTATTCAGGTTCCAAGACTTCCCGTATGCAATGCTTTGCAACTATAGTAAGCCTCTTAGTCGTAATAGACTACAAATCTGGTTGTCAAATGCAAGTCTGTTTTACGGTATGATGCTAAGAATTAGGGACATTTCTCTTGATTTCTGGCCCCAAAAAGCGTATCATTGTCTTTCGGTCGGCAAGCCCATGTAGGAAGAATTGTGCGACACTATGAATAGGCGAAGAGGATTTACCCTGATTGAACTTCTCGTGGTGATTGCGATCATTGCGATTTTGATGGCGATTTTGATGCCGGCGCTTAGTTACGTGCGCAAACAGGCACGTTCGACAGCTTGCCAAAGTAATCTGAGGCAGATGTGCCTGGCTATGAATCTTTATGCACTTGATCACGATGATCGGACCATGCCCTTCGTTCATGCGGTCGGCGAGTACTGGTTCCATCAATTAGCACCATATCTGACCGCTAAGGAGTATAAGTACACCCCGGAGAGACACATAGAAGGGGCGATGAAAGTGGCTTTTTGTCCAGCAACAAAACGCCCGGATAATCCAGATCCAGACCAATCGAGTTTCGGTTCGGCGTATCGCGCATGGCGCTTCCTGCGTGGCGAAGGCAGTTACGGGCTGAATCTATGGCTGTTGCCTGAAAATCTGATTTACCAGTTGCCGACTGAAAATTACTACAAGAAATACTCGGATGCTGGACCGGCTGTTCCACTGTTGGGCGATTCGGTCTGGGTCGGCTCGTGGCCGTACGATGTGGACCTCGTACCGGAAGACCTATCCGGTGAAATAGGGTATCCGGACTATCCTC
>DAOWID010000351.1 GCA_030641115.1 Planctomycetota bacterium
CTTTGAGTTTCACAGGTCAACTCAACGCCATTGGCGTAGCGGGCCCGGAAGTGGACCTTTGTGGCCGTAGTGAATAGGCCATCTTTGGGAAACTCACCGCCCAGATCCTCGACCTCGATTGGGCCTGTGTCGTCCGTGCCGTTGGCCCATTGGGCAACGTCGATGTAATGTGCGCCTAAGTTTGTCGTCTGGCCTCCGGAATAATCAAGGCCGAAGCGGAAGGTGTAAAGGCAGCGGTCTTTGTGATAGGGGACCCAAGGGGCAGGACCCAGCCACATGTCGTAATCCAGCCAGTCGGGTACGGGCATAGGCTGCCAATCCTTGGGGGGAGCTTCCTTGTTGTTCGGGCCTATGGTTGTGACGATCTTTTTGAGCCGGCCGATTCGTCCGTTGCGGACGAGCTCGCAGATGAAGCGGAACTGCTGATCCGAGCGCCGCTGGGTCCCGGTCTGGAAAACGATGCCGTATCGGCGAACGGCTTTGATCATCGCACGTCCCTCGCCTATCGTCAGGCTCAACGGCTTTTCACAGTAAATATCCTTGCCGGCTTTGGCTGCCATGATTACCGGTACGGCGTGCCAGTGGTCCGGCGTGGTGATACAAACGGCGTCAATATCCTGTCGGGCGAGCACATAGCGAAAATCAACGTAGGCATCGCAGGCCTTGTAGCTGCCGGATTGAGCCTTACGGGCGTAGTGGTCGTCTACTATCTTGCGGGCCGGCTCGCGGCCAAACCATGCGCCTTGCCAGCCTTTTTTGTACCAGTGACCGTACTCGTTGCTGGCCTTGGCGACGTCACAGACGGTAACAACCTGCACATCGGGCTGATTCAGAAACGCCCTCATATTGTTCGTGCCCATGCCGCCGACACCAATGAAGCCCATGGCAATCCGGTTGCTCGGTGCATTTGCGCCGAATACAGAAGATGGAAGAAAGTAAGGGACACTGAAAGCGGTTGCCATCGCAGCGCCGCCGCGCAGAAAGTCCCGACGTGTCATTGTACTATCCAGATTCTTCATCATTTTTGTCCTCAGTTAAACTGTCACGCATTCATTTGTCTTCATTTTCCGCGGTCTTCGACGAGCATGTTTCGCAAATAGAAATGTAAATTGCCGTTCCAAGGCTTGGAGCAAATGTCAACGTCTCCGTCGCCGTCAACATCGGCGGCCTTTGCTTCGTGGCAGCGTTTTCCGCTGAGAATCACGCGCTCTTTCCAGGCACCGCCTTTGCCGTCCAAATTCTCCCATATATAACACTTGTGGGTCTCTTGAGAAAGCGGGCCGCCGCCTGAGAAGACATCCAAATCTAAGTCTCCGTCAAAATCAGCTACGGCCAGAGAATGAAAATCCTGTTTAGTATGATTTGCTGAAATCAAATGGCAGGCCCATTTCTTACCGTTGTCCTTGCTCTCAAACCAGAAAACACGCCCATCCGTGCAGTCAGCCTCGGCTTCGACAATATCGTTATCGCCGTCTTTATCCAAGTCACAGACCCACGCTTTCAGAGCCAGACCATATCTATCCGGTCTGCTTCCGCCAGGAGGGATAAGAGTCTTGTGCTCCTTCCATTTGATTCCTTTTCCATCCTGGTTTTCAAACCAAACGTCCCCCCTTACAACATCATTATCTCCATCATTATCCAGATCGCCGACGCCTTTAGGGTCAACGCCGCCGTGAATGCCCGTGCCTATTTTGTGCTCTATCCATTTGTCCCTCGGATTGTCTGGGATTTTGTACCATGCTATAACAAGGTGTCTCTTATTGTCGCTGCAGGCTACCACATCAAGTTTGCCGTCACCGTCAATATCGGCAGCGACATTGTCGTGACAGCTAATAGCACCATTGTCGTACTTCTCAAACTTTTGCGTTCTCGGTCTGCCGGTATTACGATACCAGGCCGTTCCTGAAACCTGATCTATCCAGCCATCGCCATCTATATCAAAAGCGCAGCCGCCGACGTCGGTTCTGGCCCCTTGGCCAAGATCATGTTTGATCCAGTTGTGGGGCGCGTCGTATTCAAACCACCACATCTTTCCAGACTGGCCGACAACCCAATCCAGGTCACCATCTCTGTCGATGTCAACCAGAGACGTTTGCCCCATACGGCTGCCTATTTCTGCTAACTTGTAGTATTTGAAGTTGGGAAAGTTTGCGTCTGCCACAGAACAGAGAGCTGCAATGCCTAACACGACTAACGATGACAATAAAACACGTTTGAGACTGAGTGCAAACATGGCAAATCCCTTCAATTTGGCAACCGTCAAGCGACTCTATTCTAACAATTTACCTTGCGCCTGCCTAATTTGTTTCCACCAAACCTGACTTTCCGAATGTCCTCTTCGAGGCCGGTACGAATCGTTAACGGTTTGTATAGTTCCGGCCGGCGCGTCTTGATCCATCTTACGCCGGTGCAGTTCTCTCGCAACGAGGCATCCAGATCGGCAATAATCATATCGTCATCTGCTTTCCACGTTTCTGCGAGGACTCGGCCGTAGGGGTCCAAGATCGTGGCATTGCCGGTTCGGACCTCGTCGCCATCAACTCCAACGCCGTTGCTGAAAATCAAGAACAAGCCGTTGTCATGAGCACGGGCGGGAAGCCACGTCATGAGCCAAGCTCGGCCCTTCGGCCCCTTGAACTCGGCTTCAATTGCCTGAGGATCCTTTTTTCGGTTGTCCCACAGCGACCTTTCAACGAGGCCCATGCAGTGCGGACTGGGTGTCTTGCATCCGCCGGTTTGATGCGGCGCAAATAGTATCTCGGCTCCCTTCAATGCTGCTATGCGGACATTCTCTCCGATATTGTTATCGTAACAGGTCAGGATGGCAACGCGACAATTCTGTGGAGTATCAAATACAGTATATTCCGAGCCAGATGATAAGTGCTCGCTGATAAAGCAGTGCATCTTGCGGTGCCGTTGAAATTGGCCATTGGGCATCGCAACCACGTAGGTGTTGTACATTTTCTCGTCGTCAGCTATTTCCACTAATCCTGCCCCGATGGTCATATTGTGTTCTTTCGCCAGCGCCATTAAAGTCTGTGATGAAGGACCGTGAGAAACCGGTTCTGCAATAGCTCTCAACTCATCGCGCGAGAGTTTCCGCAGAAACCAATAGCCAGTGATACAACATTCCGGAAATGTGATCATTTCAACGTTTTGCTTTGCGGCTCGCTGGGCAAAGCTCTTGATCTTGGCTATATTTGCCTTCTTATCTTGCGTGGCGTGCTCAAATTGAACAGATGCAACACGAACGTTTCTCATGACTTTAGCCTCCAAGAGAGATATTGCCAAACCAGGCCAATTCGTATTCGCGTAAACCTAACCGGGCCGAGCCGGAACTAAACAAAAGTGGATACAAGGCTGACGCCTCAACGAA
>DAOWID010000407.1 GCA_030641115.1 Planctomycetota bacterium
ACGATGTCTTCCGGTATCGCCACGACGTCACGGTGTTTTAGGCCGAGGATTTTCCGAATTTCGCTGCTGTGCTTGCCCGCGAGAGCTTTCAGTTGAGAGATGCTCAGATTCGTCACGGCCTTGGCATTATCATTGAGCATCACAACTGCGCCGGCCTCAAATGAACCTTCGACAGATACTACTCCGCTCGGAAGCAGGCTCTTGCGGGCCCTTACAGCTCGCATCGCACCTTCATCGATATTTATTACGCCGGCAGCGGCGCTATTTAGAATCCACCTGGCACGGTTGCTCAACTTTCGCTTGGGCATAAAGATCGTGCCGATCTCTTCGCTGGCCACGATCCGGCCAATAACGTTTTTCAGCCTACCGTCGGCCAGCACCATTCGACAGCCGGCGTTAGAGGCAATCTTGGCCGCTTCTAATTTCGTCTTCATTCCGCCCGTGGCGTGCTGACTGCCTTTGCCTCCTGCACTTCGCGCAATATCCTCGCTTATTTCATAGACGGTGGGTATGGGCTTAGCGTCGGCGAACTTCCGTGGATTCCTATCGTAAAGGGCATCGATATCGCTGAGCATAATCAGAAGGTCCGCGTCGATTTTACTGGCGACCAAGGCACACAGTTTATCATTGTCTCCAAAAGTAGTACCGATCTCATCGGTACTTACGCTGTCGTTCTCATTCAGGATTGGCACAACGCCTAATTTGAGCAGCGTCTCTATGGAGTTGCGAAGGTTCAGATACGTCTTTCTGTTATTGAGTACTTCAGCCGTCAGTAACACCTGGGCGACCGTAATACCATGGCGCAGAAACGATTTCCGGTACTCTTGCATCAACAGCGGCTGTCCAATCGCAGCGCAAGCCTGGCGCACTTTGATGTTTGTTACTTTGCCGGTCACGTCGAGCTGATCGGCCCCCATACCGATAGCCCCTGAGCTGACGATTAGAACCTGCCTGCCGGTCTTCACGAGCGAACTTATCTGTGTGACGACTCGGCGGACATAGCCAACATCCACGCCACCATTCTTGGTGAGTATGTTAGTGCCGATCTTTACGACTATTCGCTTTACTTTGCTGAAATCCCGTGTCATAAGCGTGATTTATATTTCATTTGATAGGTTTTTGCAACTACATAAGATTACCATGATTCGTTTGCTTATTCTCTCGCCTGTTTTCGTCACTACGCTGTACGGTGCTGTGGATTCGCAGCGAGGCGTTACCGCGCTGGCCAGCCACAACCGCATCATTCACCTGCTCGATGACTGGATGCGCGATCCCTATATTTTGCTTGCGCCCGACGGCTGGTTTTACCTGACCTGCACTCGCCGCAGCTAGATCGACGGCGGAAAACAAGGCATCCAGGTCTGGCGCAGCCGCGACCTTGCGAAATGGGGAGACCTCGGTACACTCTGGACAGTCGAAGATTCCAAAGGGATGCACACTCTGGAACCGGTCGCTCGGAAAATGAAACGAGACTTCTACCTCTGGGCTCCGGAACTGCACTTTCTCGATGGCCGATGGGTGGCTGTACACACCACCTCAATCCGAAGAGCGAATCTCCTCGTCACTCGAAGCCCCGAGGAGGTCCAGGACTTTCAGGGTGAACGGCAATAAAACCGTCCATCCTCCAAAATAGAAATTCTACGCAGGACGGGCCAGCTAAATACTACTCACTATTCACTACTGTACCTTGTGACCAGATATGAAGATATTAATTCCGACTTTTCAATATATAAGAAACATGCTCCGGCTCCTGCCGGAGCGTTCTCGCCCGTTTGGCCCCAGGTTTCACATGGGATCCCCGATTCCTCTCATTAATCAATCTAAAACGCCTAACGACCCTAACGTCCACCAGTGGTATATGAGCCAAGTATGTTTTCTACTGTTGAGACATGTTCTGTAGATACGCGACTATCTTATGTACATGCGTTGATGGATTACAATCGCTTAGGTCTTCAGCATCATTATGTTGCTCTCTCAACACCTCTCTGGAATGCTTGATTGCATCGTCGGTTTTTGGATAAACAACATCGAATATTGTAGTATCGCTCTCATTATAAGCAGGGTGTTTTCGCCTTAATGCAGATTTAGCATCTTGGCTGCTACTAAACGGAGCACTGGTTTTCCTAAAGTGCAATATATACCAATACTCAAAACATGGATTGCTTAAAATAGCCTCTATTTTATTGCCTTTTGCTTTATCAATCGCCTGAGCAAGTGTCTCATGGATATCAACATCAAACACACAATATATTATTTCATATTCGGTTTTTGTCAGGCTCTTATTTGCAATGATTTTTCTATCTTCTCTCAACGAAATTGCACGATTCACAACATTAATAGGAGCAGCACCTTCCCCAATAATTTCAACGTCCACCATTACGAGCCTCAATCTTTTCTTTAATGCATTGAAATATATTGGTTCTGTTTTTTCGCCCTCACAAACAATAAGGATACTTTTGCGAGGTTCCTTGAATGCTTTTTGACGTTCGTATTCGACTAGCCTTCTGTATTTTCTGCTAACCATTCAGTTCAAATGCCTCGATGATTGGGATAGCCCCGTACCTACCGGCTAAATATCCCCTTTGCATAGCTTCGCCCTTTCTCGGCTTATAGTCTAACATCGAATATAAACGGGTACTGCCATGTTTATCCTTCTCGGTAAACCATATTTGATCTCGCCTGAATAATTCCGGATCCAAAAGCGTCGTATCATGTGTGGCAAAAATCAATTGTGCGCCTGTTCTTGGATGCTCTGGATTCTGAATAAACTTAATTAATTCACGT
>DAOWID010000308.1 GCA_030641115.1 Planctomycetota bacterium
CTATTTAGCCTATAACACTGGCTGAACTGATGTCTGAACTTGGGGTAGCGGTAAAAATAGCACTTTCAACTCAATTGGGTCTTTGCATTCGAGCAGAAAATGCTTACAACGCAAATGGCTCCTGCTCCCTTGACCTGTCCAGCCTATTCGTGTACAACCACAATGCAGTCCGTACCCAGGCGAGTGTGAAGAATGAGGAGACTCAGACTGTGCTTTGACGATGGATTGTCTTTGAACTCCCCTGCTCGCCTGTCGCGACAATAATGTTCTCGCTGGAGGATGAATTATGAAGAGATTAGCAATATTGGCGTTATTTCTTGGCATGGCACCGACAGCTATAGGAGAGGTTTCGGTAAGAGTATGCCTGGCTGACGGGAACACACCTCTCGAAGCAGCCGATCCCAACATTCCCTTTGTGTATCCAGAGATCATGGTCCGAACCAAGCTTACAATTATTGTCAGCTCAGATGCTAATGATTACTGGGTTGGCGACCTATTTATTGCGGGACAAGACAGGGGTTACGGGGTCCTGACATCAGCCTTTTCTTTCCCTCCTGCGGGCAAGGAGGCTTTTTTGTATCCTTTGGAAGATGGTTTTTATCAAGGATTTTGCTTTGAGACCGATGACCCACCGGATGTGGGCGACTGGTTTATTGCTGACTATAGGGCTACAAACATAGGTGACTGCAATGTGGGATTGTATGAATGGTTTTCTTTTGACCCGAAGTGTGAGCTTTCGTTCTCTCATGTTCATACACGCGACTTCAATAATGATGCCAAAGTTGACTTTGCCGACTTTTCTGTAATTGCCTCATACTGGGAGGCAGTGGATTGCCAGGAACCAGACTTGTGCGAAGGAGCTGACCTTGACACTGACGGCGATGTTGACGTGGATGATTTAATGCTGTTTACGGACTATTGGCTTGAGAGGACCGAGTAGCAGCAGTCACCTAACCGCTCACCGACCGGTTGTTCACATGCCGCAAATTGCATTCTGCGCTGTGGGTTACGTATAGCAGCCCGTAGCGTCTGAGCCGTAGCCGAGCGGACGGTCCTCGACCTCGATATCACGCATGCACACCGACCTCACCGGCGACTTTCTTGGGGGAATTTGCGAGAAAACAGTCAACATTGTCAGCGGCAGAACCGCCTTCACTAAGTAGAAAGGGACATTGAATACGGTTTGTTGCCTGGGCACATGTTTGTCATGGAGCGACCTTTCTGTCAACCGACCTAATTCAAGAAAAGGAGCTAATTATGAAAACCAGACACTTTGTACTAACAGTCGCTCTTCTATTATTTAGCAGCCGTACTGCTTCTGCGGACAGGCCGTTGGACAGGGCAGAGGTCCTGCAAATCTTTCAAGAACTAACAAGCCAGCCAAAAACGACCTGGATACGCACAGGGACGATCGAGGCGGAATACACAGAATACAGAGCACCGAAACTAACGGACGTAAATGAGATCAACCAACTAATCAGCGAGAAGATTCAACAATATCAAGACAATCCAAACAAACGGGAATTGACCGAAGATCTGCAGAAAATGAATCTCGATGCTATGCCGTTTAATGTTCGTTATAGACTCTCCAACGAATACACGATGAATTCGAGCGTGACCGTAAGATTTGACGGGGACCGATTTTACTGGGAAATCAACGTGGACTCACGCAGCGACTCTGTAAAACCAGGCAGAGACTTAGAAGGCAACTTCATGACCGACGAGTTCAATTTGAACTGGAACGCCAGGCGCATATTCGCATGGGACGGCGAGCAGTACACGACCTACTCTTTGTCCGGCAACTCTGCAATGGTCCACACATCAGGCGACATGCCACACGCCGTCAATGGTCCCTTGACTGCGGGGCACATCCCATGGGGATATGGCTACTATGAGTATCAAAGCCTGTGTAACCTCGAATCCTCTGCTGTCGAACGAGATATTGACGGCCAAACACAAGTACATCTGACGCTTCGTAATTCGGGCGGCTCGGAAATGCTTTTTGTACTGGACCCCGAAAAAGACTACGCCACAATATCTTGCACAAAAACCAAACCTAACAATTCAGTCACCCTCGGACAATACTCAAATTACCAGTTAGTATCGGGCGGCTGGGTTCCAACTACCATTTTGATAGAGCGATATCACGCCGGCGCAAACAGGCTGTTGGCTAGTGACCTATGGAACTTCACCATGATTAGCGGTGATGCTCCTGCCGACGATAGTTTCAACATTCAGTACGAGCCTGATGCCTTGATAGAGTACAGCTCCCACGTTACCGACAAACCCCTAATGTATCGCTACTCAGACATAGTTGACACAGACCTACTTCTGGCTGAGAGATTGACGATTGCAGCGTCTGAAGGCACGCAAGCCCGAAATTGTGCAACAATAACGATGAAATACGCTGCCTCCCAATTGGGTAAAGATATCTCAGATCAACAGCTTGCTCAACTCATGGAGGAGCCGAACAACACGACAAGCCTTCATGCAATGAAGGAATTTGCACAAGGCTTGGGGCTTTATTGCCGGGCCGTCAAGACCGACATCCAGACGCTCCAGAGCTTGTACGGCTGTGAGGCAATCCTGCATATTCCCGGCAAAAAACACTTCACCGTCCTTGGATATGTTGATAATGACTCTGTGTGGAGCATCGATTTGGCGAACAATAAATTCTTCTATCGCACCGACATTAGCTTCTTTGGCATGGATTGGGCCGGTGGTACGGCCCTTTTGATTTCGAATCAACCCATCCAATTGCAGGGTGACTTCGCGGAAATTGACAATGCGGAGCTTCACAGCATAATCGCTGGTTCAGGTTATACGTGCACCCGGCTCCTCCAGGAAGCGTATGTGATATATTGTGATGTTGTCTTCGGAGAGTGTATGGGTTACTTGGACTTGTACTATAAACGGTGGGGTTGTGAAGCCGCCGAGAGCGGTAGCTGTACTAGCTCCAAGATGATTAGGCATCGGAAAAGCCCCTGTATAAATCATCCTTATTGGCCAGATCAATGTTACATAACGTACGAATGGTTCTTCTATTATATGCGGGCATGTGCTTAGCTAAGCCAAATCGTTTCATCCGGCCCGACAGACAGTTGGGCGATTAAGAGCAGAGAACGTTTAGCCACGAGTTCTGCCTGTGGATTTGCTGAGGGCGCGGGTCGTATTGTCCCTGCGCCCTCGCATTGATTGCTTGCATTGACCTTTGAAAGGACAAATGGTAAAATGGACCATTATGAAAAACGGCGGTTTCACACTTATCGAATTGCTCGTGGTCATTGGCATAATTGCGCTCCTTATGGCCATATCAATGCCATCATTACAGAACTCAAGACAGCAGGCCAGAGCGCTTCTATGCGGCTCAAATGTCAAGCAGTTGGTCCTCGGTTTGGCTATGTATGAAACCCAAAACGGGACTTTTCCACATGCCCTTGATGACACCCCTCTGGATCCACCTCCAGGTGGCTCTCCTGGAGATTTTGCGTATGATACACCGGGATGGTGGTGGTTTAACCATATCGTCGACTATTCAATAAAGGATTCCAGCAGAGATTCAGTTATCTGGTGCCCATCCAGACGGCTAAAGGCTCCAAGGCTTGAAGGCAACGTCCTCTGCGGAAATTATGGTGTAAACCAGTCTATATGTAAGAACTCGCGCGGCAGCAACCGGAAAGATTTTGTTGGAACACCGCTGGGCACAACCTACATATTACATCCGGGCCAGACTCTACTCGTGGTCGATTGTGGTTACAGCATGATAACCTGGTGGCACGCAACAGATTCTCCGGGTGGTGCGCTTGGCACAGCCAGAGAGGATACCGCTTCTTATGTGCCCGGCCTTCGGATTAACGAAGAAAGGCAAATATGGGAAGGCCTGAAGCATGACGCCGTAGATGGGCGTCATCCAAACAAAACTGTCAATGTCGGATTTGTAGATGGTCATGTGAACCGAACAGAAGCTGACGATTTGTTAGTTGAGAAAAGCGACAATGGCTACAAGAACCTTCGCGGGCTTTGGCAGCCACAATGAGACCTTGATTCTCGAAAGAAAGGAAGGCTTTTAGCTGGCTGTTTTCTGCCTGTCCCCGCATAGGAAGAACAATGGAGGAGAAATAATCTAAAAGGAGGCCTCTTTGATAACAGTCTGTATCTCGCTATCGCTTACATACTCAACTACTATTACTGATGTCAAAATGTACTCACTGTCGGCAGACAATTTCTGGTAGAACTCGGTTTTTTGAGGGAGATTTGTTTTAGGATCTACAAAAACTCGGCACTTCCTCATTCCGACAGAACCATCAGGAACTGGCTTAACCCATGTCAGGTCATATACTTCAGTGTCATCTGTGGGAGTTTTCATGTCAGCATGAGTTATGTGGCTCCATTCTGCACCCGGAGGAATTTGCGAAATATCATGAAATGGCGTTAAGCCCAAAGAACCGCTCGTTTTTCTTTCGACACTGGTGCGCAAATTGGAAGCCAGCAAGACTGTCTCGGTTAGGCCAGTATCCAGATGCTTACTCTTGCGTACTACATTAGGAATATCCCACAAAACCAACTCGCTTTCAGTTTTGACCATATAAATGTTCAATGTCCGTGACACCCATTTCTCTTCGATTGGTTCTCTCTTGTCA